>NZ_JBFRVM010000040.1:0-29777 GCF_041475145.1 Vibrio sp. 10N.222.49.A3 | reverse complement strand
ATCCGAACGGCATTATACCGAATCGGTAGGGCTTTCGCTTATGGCTTAAATAATGACGTTTTCTTAAAACTGCTGTCGTGGTTTATATCCTGTGACAACAGTACTTAAGCTTATTTTGTAAATCCTCATGATAGAGCCTGCTATGATTTACAGGTCGACTAAAATTGTCTTAGTCGTAATCCCGCCTTGGTCATCGATTATCTTCAGTGTCACCTTGTGCTTACCGTATGAAGGGAAGATTGAAGTGAATGTACGACCTCGTTTCACCTTACCGTTTGGAAGTGTCCACTCGGTATCAACAATACGACCATCACTGTCTGAACTTGTTGACCACATGGTTACCCAGCGACCCAAGTGAATGTACTTCGCGCTTGCTTCTGGAAGAGCGTTTGGAGATTCAACACTCACTACGGAGCTGAACGAATCGGTATTGCCTTTGTCGTCGACAACAGTCAAGTTCACCGTGTATTCACCTGCTTGCTCGTAAGACCAAGTTGGTGCCACTTCGTTACTTGTTGTTCCGTTGCCCAAGTCCCATAGATAACTGGTGATCTCACCGTCTTGGTCTGAGCTAAAGTTACGTGCTGAAACGTTCAGGCCAGTCACATTAAGCTCGAAGTTCGCAGTAGGAGCGACGTTGTGTTGGCTTACTTTAGATAAGCGAACCACACCGTATTCGTTGTTGTCACTCTGATTCACAATATCGACCGCTAAACCAAACTTCGTCAGGATACGTCCTGAGTCTGGTGCTTGAGGCGATGTGTAATCTTGGTCATCCGAGAAGCTAGCATTGCCAACTAAACTGGTATCTTCGAGCACATCATTGTCGCTGTTTACAAGACGCATTGGAGTATGATCTTTGAGTGAAAACGCCGCATCACGAACTTGGTAACGAGTTTGAGCGACTTCACCGGATTTTTCCCAAGTCATTGCATTCTGGTCGGCATCGACCACACCTAACCAACCTTCACCTGGGTGTTTGCCTACCCAGTTATCAGTCAGAGATTCGTCTACGTACCAAATAATCAAACCCGGATCGAATGAGATCAGTTGGCCCATGCGTTTGATGTTGGCTAGACCCTCATCAACGTCCATGTGGCTGCGCCATTGCAACAGGTAGTAGTGTTGCGCTTGGTGGAACCCATTACTCAGCTTGTAACCATTTAGGGCGAAGGTGGAGTTGCTCTCACCATCGTCTATTAAGGTTACTTCACCATCAACGACCACACTGAGGTTATCCAAATAGAAACCTTCCATCGCCAAGCCACCATCGGTGATGTATTCAAACGAAAGCTCTACTTCTTGGCCTGCCCATTGTGAAACGTCGAACTCAGCATCAATCCAACCGCCAGATTCGCCGCCAATAGCAGGAACGAGGCCAGTATTGTACGGGTCATCCAATGAGGTGATGTTGCCGGCAATGGCTTGTCCATTCACGAGTACGCGTGCAAAGTCGTAGTCTTTCTCAATTTCATACCAAGTTTTGAACGAAAGCAGTGCAGAATCGCCGGCTGGAATCACCAACTTGCGTGTCATGCTGTTTTTCAGGTCATCGCCTTTTTGAGAGTGGAACGAATACTCACCAGCAAACGGTTTTAAACCTTCGATCTGTTTTTCTGGAAGATCCACTTTAATCATGTTCGGACGGCTGTTATCCGTTGTTTGGAACAGCGTGTAAACTTGTGGGTTGTCTTCTAGATCATTAATTGAGATTTGATCATCGTTAACCCAGCGACCACCAATCGACTTCTGTAGGAAGTGTTTTGCCCAAGAGCTGAATGCCGTTGGCTGTGTGCCACCAATTTGACCAGCCCAACTGCCCGAAGACATGATTGACCAGTAAGAGACAGGTTCACCCTTGCCTGTATATTGCGTGTCGTACTCGTCTGGCAAGCCTAAATCATGGCCATACTCGTGAGCACATACACCAGCTGCGGCATCAATCGGTTGAATCGTGTAATCAAATGCTGCGTATTGGCCACCAAAGCGGTCTGGAAGCGAGCTAGAGGTGCCTTTAAGTACATGGGTGCGACCAAGGTTGAATCGGTGAGACCAAATCGCATCAGGGCCTAATACGCCACCACCGGCTTCTTCACCAACAGATGCGTGGAACACCATTAGATGATCAATCACACCATCGGGTTCACGGAAGTTTCCGTCACCGTCGTAATCGTAACGATCTTCAATATCGTAATCGGCTAGATTGATACTCGGATCTTGAGCCAATTGATTCAGTGCTTCGCGAACCAGTTCTTGCGCGTTGAGATCGTTGTCGGTAGTAGGGGAGTTACCCCCATAGAATGACGCAGGTTTAGAGGCGCGATACCAACCTGCAGCTTGGCCCGCAACGCTGTAACTATCACCAGATTCGCTTTGGTAATACTGACGCATCGAGATTAGGTTTTCGCCGTTTGGCCCAGTGTAGCCAGAGTTTGAAAACAACAACTCTTGATAATGTTCTGGGTTGTAGCTCTCGTAGAGCATTTGTGTGTGCTCTTCGGTCAGTTTGTTGTTATCCCAGTTCAAATCAGGGAAATCGACTAACAGAGCGAGTACTTTATCGGTACGCTTGGTGCCGACTTCTAACGCAAAGACGCTCGCCTTTTTAACACCAGATCCTTTTTCTATGGCTTTAAGTATTTTCGCTCGTTGCTCAAGTGCTTTTTTACCGAATTGAGCGTCACCTTTAAAACCGGAATTGATTTTATTCTTCAAGTAGCGGTCAAGTGCGTCGTGCTTTGCCACATCGGTTGCATCTTGGTCGACTAAGCCCTGTCTAACTAGCATTTCAATGAGTTTGTCTTCATTAACAACGCCTAAATCAATAGGTGTTTTTGCATAACTACTGACGCTAAATAGAGTAAGCATTGCTGAAGCCAACAATGTTTTTCTCATCATTTTCATTATATTTTCCTTTTATATTTCCATGTCGATATCAGTATCAACTTGCCTTATTCGGATCTGTTGTCCGAGTTTGGCCTAATACACTCTTGTGGTGTCTTATTTAACTGACGTGTGTTTGTTGTGTTTTTTTTACTTTCTACCTCCTTTGTATTGGTTGTCTCTTTTCTACTTTTTGAATCAAACGGAGTGCTCTTCGCTTTTTTAGCGTTGAGATAGATACGTAAAGCTTCTTGATTTTCCTCATAGGTTAAGCCAGAACAGATAACACCTCGTTTAATCAATGACTTAAGCAATAGTTCATCGTTCTCAATAGTGGAAGCCTGTGACAGTGATGACAAAGTTAGAACCATTAAAGTCATTGCTTTTATGGGTGTTTTTGTAAGAATCTTAGTTGTGCGAGCCTCGGTTGTAAGAGGCGCTGTTATAAGGAGCATATTAAAAAGAGCCATCAGTTTTGATTATGTAACAAAATATATTTATAAAATTTACCAATCAAATAGATAATTATTACAAGCAATTATTCGTTCCGATTTCAACATTTAAAGTTAATATCAAATAATGGTCGTTATTTATTTTATTATCAGCTATTTAATGAGTTTTTTTGAATGAATAGTTGATAGTTTGGATTTTAATAATATTGGTTGGGAAGTGATTATTATCTTGAGAGTACTTTATACAAGGTATGGAGTTATAAGTAATAATATGCGTTTTATATTCTCTGTGTTTAAACATTGCATTTAATAATTGAGTTATTAGTAAATACCTGTGCTGAAATTATTTTCACACGAAATATCAATAATTAGGGTGTTGAGAATGATTTTCAGTGTTTCAATGACGCGAAATTTAACAATAGCGGCGGTGATAGGATCGACGAGTAGCAAAAAGAGCCCGTGTTTGAGCTCTTTTCCTTTTAGTCTCGTTGGTATTTTTACTTATGACTGAGAGACATCGCGATAAAAATAACGTTCGCAAGTGCTCGGATTCATGCGCTTAATGATGTTGGATATTAAAGCGATGACCAGCACTGAGAATACTAACCTTCCCCAAAATATGGTGTAGAAGTCAGCCCCAATGAGCATGATCAACAACGTATCTTCAATCAAACTGTGGAGCAAGTTGAGCAGCATGATTGCGGTGAATACATCCCTCGCGGAGATATGTCCTTTCTTGGCTTCGTTGATCAATAAGCCGCCGCCAAACGAAAGACCAAGCGTGATTCCGATGATCGTTAGGTTGGTTGCGTCTTTGCTGATTCCTAGCAGTCTCAAGAATGGTCTTAACAATATTGCCATTAGCTTTTCAACACCGAGAATCTTTAAAACCTTGAGTAGCAGTAATAGCGCTAAAATCACCATGAAGATAACGGCAAAACTCTTGAGCTGTTCAATGGCCCAACCCAAATAGCTTGTGTCTCCTGATACTTCAGGCTGCCAAAGCACCGTTGCTGGGTAGTTGAGTAAATCCCCATATTGATAACTGAGATTAAGTAGCCATGCCAGCACCAAGCTACCACCGACTCGCACCGACAACGTAGCCAGCCAGCTCACGCCTGCCTTTTTGGCTATCGCTCCTTCAATCGGCAGAGAGTGGGCGAGAAGCATCATACTGCCTAAAACCGAGGCTTGAGCAACCGTTAAGGGAGCGTCGGAATTGATGAGAATAATCAGCCCCGCATAGATGTTAGTGAGTATGGTGGTTGCCCATACCAAGCCCATTTCTTTCGGTAAGCCGACGCTTTCCATTATTGGGCTCAGCCATTCGCTAAGAATCACGATGCCGCCGAGCTCTTCAACGACCTTTATCACGATGATGATTGGAATCATGATTCGGAAAAGAGTCGAGGTGACATCGAAAATCTCTCTAAGGAGTTCTTTAAAAAATTGATAGGTTGATTTCATTGTTACGACCATAACTCGTTGTGTTGTATAAAAAGATCTTACCGCGATTGTTGTGATTATTATTTCAAAAATAACCTATAAAGTTGCCTGTGATTTTTAAATTGTCGTAAAGTAAGAAATTATCAGTCAAAAAATCATGGTTTAAGAAATTATGGAAATAGACCGTATAGATAGAAGCATATTGGTTGAGCTTCAGAAGAATAACCGGATCCCTAATCAATCGTTAGCCGAGATCGTAGGGCTATCACCTCCTGCTTGCTTAAAGCGAGTGAAACGATTGAGGCAAGAGGGCGTGATAGTCGGTGATGTATCGATCATTAACCCTGAGCTTACTGGCAGCAAGATGACCCTAGTTGTGTCCGTTGAAATGGAGCGCGACCGAGGGGATATCTATCAAATTTTTCGCCATTCTATTTCTAAGGCGTCAGAGGTCACTCAGTGCTATCAGATATCAGGCAGCTTTGACTTTATGTTGATTGTTACGGTCACAGACATTCAAGCTTACGAAGACTTTGTTGAGCGAGTATTACGTAAAGATCTGAATATTCGCAAGTTCCATACCTCTGTTTCAATGAGAACCGTGAAATTTACCACTGCAGTTAACTTAGATGAGTCATGACCGCTAATTTGAGAAGAGAAAAGAAAGGGCGTGAAGCTTTGAGCTTTGTGAGGTGTCAGGCGTATTTTTGTATAAATAGCAGGCATTTACACAAAATGTTACGTTCGCATTTTGTAAGAACTTTAATAATTGTATATATTCCTCGGCTACAATAATAGTTAACAAAAGTTAATATAATGACAGCCAGCTCTCCTTCTCAATCTCGTGAAACGCTTTTAAGCGAAAATGAACAACTTGTCTCGACTACCGACCTTAAAGGTGTGATTACTTACAGTAATGATGCTTTTTGTCGCATTGCGGAATACAGCCAACAAGAGTTGCTAGGGCAACACCACAATATCGTGAGGCATAACGATATGCCGAAAGCGGCTTTTGCCGATATGTGGGTTAACCTAAAGCAGGGTAAAGCGTGGCGCGGTATCGTAAAAAATAAAACCCAATCTGGTGGTTACTACTGGGTTGATGCTTACGTTACCCCTATTTATGATGGCGGGAAGGTGAGTGGCTACCAATCGGTTCGTGTTAAGCCTAAAAACGAATGGGTACAAGTCGCGGATAAGGCTTACCAAGGCCTCTTGAAGGCTGAAAAGTCGGGTCGCCAATGGTCATTAAAGATCAGTGACAGTGTTCGTTACGCAGTGTTACTTGGCTCTTTGGCTGCGCCTCTGATTTCAAATCTTGTAGAAGTAGGGCAAGCATCGCAGTGGATATTGAGTCTTCTTCCTGTTTCTGCTCTAGCACTGCTTTTCCGACAAGAGCTCATTGATACACCATTACAGTTGAAAAAACTGCAATCTAAATTCGATAGTGTCAGTCGCCTTGTCTACTCAGGTAACAGTCAGTTCTCTGTTGCCGATTTTCATCTCAAGCTGATGTCTGCCCGAATTCGCACTGTGTTAGGCCGTATGACAGACTCAGCGAAACCATTGCAAGATTTAGCTGATAACCTTAATGCGACGTCATACCAAGTCACTGAGCGCTCGATCAGCAGACAAAAGATATTCTTCAGGTACGTGAAGCAACTGAAGAGGTTGAAGTGACCGCCAATGAAGTATCTTCTCGTACAGAAGAAGCTCACCAAATTGTCGATGTTACCTTGCAAACTTGTGCTGGTGCTAAAGAGAGCATCGATCAAACCCACCGCAACCTTGAAAACTTGGCATCTCAGGCGGAGAAAGCGACGCACACGACTTACCAATTGAGCGATCAAGCGCAAAGCGTGAGCAAGATAATGGAAGAGATTGGTGGAATCGCTGAACAAACTAACTTGTTGGCACTTAACGCTGCGATTGAAGCGGCAAGAGCAGGCGAGCAAGGACGAGGCTTTGCAGTTGTTGCCGACGAAGTACGTGCTTTATCTGGACGAACGTCAAAGGCCACAGTTCAGATTAAAGAGAGCATCGATACCATGCTGGCGACGATTGAAAGCTGGCAGAAAGATATTCTGGCGAACAGAGACCAAACCGACGCGTGTGGTGATGTTGCGAAGGTGAGCGCAGAGCGTTTATCTGAAGTTGAAAATCTAATGCAATCGATGAATGAACTGATGCAATCTGTTGAAAGCTCTGCTCATAAACAACGTGAACTATCGAGCGAAGTAAACCTACATATGCAGTCTATCGCTTCTACCGCAGAGCAAAACCTGGTTGCAACACATTCTGTGAAAGACCACTCCACAGAGCTAAAAGAGCAAGTGAATGAGTTCTATCATTTAGCGAAGCGCTTCGAAGAAAAATAGCAGTTAGATTTTAGAAGCATGAAAAATAAGAGAAGCCTTGCGAAACTAGCAAGGCTTTTTTGTGGATCAAAAGAATCGTTTTCAGAAACAGAAAAGCCCCCAATAATTGATGTCCAACTATTGGGGGCAGTTCATAATGCAGGCTCTTTAGTGTGTTTAGCCGAACCCTTCGGGCAGCGTTTGCTAGCCATTTCTACTACGTTATCGGCTTCTCATGTAGGCTAGCTACACATCAAAGCCTCTGCCTTGTAGAAATCCCCAGCAATTCGCTGCAAAAATCAGCTCGAAAGATCAACACGCCCTAGTAAAGGGCTAATTTAACGTGTGATTATGTGCGCTCTGCCAAGTATGCTTCGTAGTCTGGGATCTCAATGATCACTTCTTCTTCAAGCAATGAAGAGTTAAACAGGAAGTTAGCGGTAGCGCGGTTGGTTGCTACAGGGATGTTCCAAACACTTGCGATACGAAGCAGTGCTTTTACGTCCGGGTCGTGTGGTACAGCATTTAATGGATCCCAGAAGAAAATCATCATATCGATCTTGCCTTCAGAGATAAGGGCACCAAGTTGTTGGTCACCGCCCATTGGGCCGCTGATCATGCTCTTAATCGCTAAGCCTGTTTCTTTACTGAGTAGAGAACCTGTCGTGCCCGTTGCATAAAGGAAGTGCTTTTGTAGTTTTTCTTTGTTCTCTTTGACCCATCTTAATAGCTCAGGTTTGAAATGGTCATGAGCGACCAAAGCGATGTTCTTATGCGTTGGCATAGTACGCGTCGTTTTTTGCATGGATGTTCCCTAAATGATTGATTCGTTTTTATTGTTTTGAGTTCTTTAGTCAATATAGCACTAAGGATTCACACTGAATACCGGGCGAAACTCAGAAGGTGACAATGAGTCAGCGATAATTTGATCTTTGAGTGTTGCGGGTGTCAGTGCCTCAATCATGGGTGCGCTATGTTTTTCATAAGGTTGACCACGCAAGTAATGGGTGGCTTGCTTTACCGACAAGCGACCTTGTTCAACCATTTTATCTGTTGGTGCAAAAAGCACCTTGTTACGAAGCAAACCGCGGTAGATTCCGTGACTTAAGTAACTTGAAATTAACCCAATCTCTTTGGTTTTACCCGCAGCTCTTAGTTCACTTATCGCAGCTTCAATCGCGACTGCACTTCCGACAATATATTGAATATCCGGTTGTTCGATGACTTGTTGTACCAAGTTTCTTTGCAGTTCTTTATTGTTGTCTGCCCAATAGCTGATCGCGATTTTGATATCGCTCGATTTGATTGCATCATAAAACCCGAGCGCCACAGGTTTAGTGCCACCGCTTGCTTGTGGGCCAAGTAATAGGGCGATAGGTGTTTCTCCTGACCCTTTTGGATGTCTTTTCGACAAAAACTCTCCGACTTGGAAACCCATTTGATACCAGTCGACACCGACCGTGCCTTTTAATACTCTTTGTTGCTCTTTATTGACGGTTAACTCATTGACTGTGGCAAACACAGGGGTTGCTCCGACCCAGTTGGTCAGGTTCTCATGGTAAGCGTCAGGCGAAACTGTGCCTAAAATAATGGCATCAGCCCCCCATTGCGTGCAAAGCACCAGTTGTGAGGCCTGTTTGGCTACGTTGGGGTAACCGCCAGCTTCCAAAACTCTAAGTTCGACTTGTTGCTTTTCTGCTTCTGAGACCATTCCGTAGTTAACCGATAACCAATAAGAGTCTTTTAGGTGCGGATAAATGGCACAAATTTTTTCTTTTTGTGATGTGGCTTCTGCCGGTTTTATTGGGCTCAAAGGCTCACTAGCACTTACTACAGTGGTGACTGATGCTAGTAATGAGAGAAGAATTTTTGAAGTTAAAGGTCTAGATAGCATGAATTGCCGTTTTATTGGTTTTAGATAAGAAACACTACAAAATATAGCGTATTCTGCATGGGTAAAGAAGAACGTTTTAAGGTTTAGAGTTTATGTTGTTAGCTTCAGCGAGTATTGGACGCAAGCTACTGGCCTCATTCTTAGTGATGGCCCTGTTGGTTTTATTGTCTGCATTGATCGGTGTTTCTGGTTTTAGCTTTGTAGCAAAGACTGAAAGAAACGTCGTCGATTCTGCTCTTCCTGCCATGATCGAAGCTCGTCAAGTATCTGAGTTGAGTAACCGTATTATTTCGTCGGTACAAACGCTTTCTAATGCGAGAAATGAAGCAGAAAGAAAAGAAGCGGGCACTATGTTGTTCGGTCAACTTGAGTCGCTTCTTCAGCATATCAAAGAACTTGGCGTCGACAGTTTTGATTCCCAACTTCTTAATAAACTCGAAAACAATGTCCAAAGTGTTATTAATACACTGGCTGAGTTGGGCGTGTCAGTTGAACGTAAGCTTTGGTTAAACAAGGAACTGTCTTCTCGTGTTGAAGAGATGCGTCTACTTGCGGAAGAGCTAGAGCAGCTAACCCGAACCCAAGTGTTGAACACGGCCACCATCGCAGTTGCCAACGTCACACACATCTATGACCTACTAGAAACTAAGCAAACTGATAAAGCCTACCAAGCCTTAGATGCGCTTGTTGAGGTTGACCTTGATTTGTCCGAACGCTTGCACGAATTACATTTGTTGGCGTACAAAATGCTTAATCAAATTGAAGAAACGCAGACTGTCACTAACGTTGAACGTATTCATCAAATCCAATCTGAGTTTGAATCTAATCTAAGAATTATGGCGCGCCGTGTGAAAGCGGTCGAAGATCCGACTCGTTCAGCGCAGATGTCTCAGCTTCTTGAAGAATTAAGAAAACGCCAAGTCGTGTTCGATATATCGCTAGAACAATATGAGAACACCAAAAAATCTGAATTTTTGATGCAAAATACGCTGGAGCTGTTTTCGCAACTGAATACAACGGTTAACCAATTGATCGATGATTCGAATCTAAGTACCAAAAAAGCGGTTGATGAGCTAACTAGCACGCTGAATCTAGCTCAATGGTCGTTGTCGGTGATTTCAGTTATTGGCTTGGTTATCGTTGCCGTTATTGTGTGGCGAGTTGTTTATATCTCGGTGGTTAAACGTCTTACTGAATACTCTTCAGCTTTGATGTCTATCGCTCAGGGGCGTCTGAATATCGATATCTCGGTTAAAGGTAATGATGAACTGGCTCATATGGGTGAGGCTATTATTACAGCGAGAAATACGGCACAGGCGCTACAAGTGGTTGCCGTTGGAGAAGCGAAGGCGAAACGTGAGCTCGAAGAACATAAAGAGCACTTAGAAGAATTGGTCACCGACCGAACTTATCAACTGCAAAAAACCAATGAGAAGTTGAATGTCGAGGTGGAAAATCACGCTAAGGCTCGTAATGCCGCAGAACAAGCAAGCCGGGCTAAGTCCGCCTTCCTCGCGACGGTGAGCCATGAAATACGAACACCGATGAATGGTGTGTTAGGTACGGCTCGATTACTTAAAGATACTGGGCTAGATCCTTTGCAATCGGGTTATGCCGATATCATTAACCGCAGCGGCAAGAATCTTCTCGCCATTTTGAATGACGTGCTTGATTATTCAAAGATAGAAGCGGGGCATTTAGAAATACGCACGGCTTCGTTTGATCTCTACCAAATGGTTAAAGATACCTACCAACTAATGGAGGGACGTGCTGCTGAAAAGAAACTTAATTTCGATTTCCATATTGAAAGTAACGTACAACGTTATTGGCGTGGTGATGTAACACGAATCAGCCAAATTTTGAATAATCTGGTTGGCAATGCGATTAAGTTTACTGAAACAGGCTCAGTCGATATCTTTATCAGCTTAGATATAGAAGATGAAAATCGAGTGATGTTTGAAGTGTCAGACACGGGGGTTGGCATTGATAGCAAAGAGCAAGCTTGTCTGTTTGATGCATTCACCCAAACCGGTAGTGGTCGCAATAAAACTGGTGGCACAGGGCTAGGACTAGCGATCAGCAAAAGTATCATGCAGGCAATGAACGGTGATATTGGTGTTCATTCCGAAGAAGGTGAAGGGAGCCAATTCTGGTTCTCAGTACCTTTGTTCGCGGGTGAGAAGATTGAAACGAAAGCACCGACTATTGAAGCTTGTATCCGTGCCAAAGTATTGTTGATTGAAGATAACCCTGTTAACTGCATTGTTGCTGAAGGGTTTCTGAATAATCTAGGCCATGACGTTGTGATGGCGACAACAGGAGAAGAGGCCAGAGCTATATTCAGTGAGCAGGCGTTTGATATTGCGTTGGTAGACATCAATCTACCCGATTGTGATGGCATAGAGCTGATTCAACAGTTAAAAGCGATTCTAGAACAAACGTCCACGGCTGAGCCGCTAAATATACCCCCTATGGTGGCGGTGTCGGCGCATGTATTCAATGAAGAAGTCGAGAGCTATTTAGCATCAGGGTTCGATGGTTTCTTGCCTAAGCCGTTGGAGAAAGAGGCTCTTTCTCAGCTCATCGTTACTCAACTCGATGGTAAAGCACTGTTGTTACCACAGCCTGATCCGAACGATGCTGTTTGCAAACAAAACTATAAACGCGTTATTGAGAGTAACAGTGATGAACGGAACGCCACACAGGTGGCTGATGTTTTGGCTAATCACACGGCTACCATTCATGCTCAATATGATACCCAAGACCGAGGAGATGCTCCGGTGAAATTGATTGATTCCAAAGTGATAGAGGGTGATCTGTCGATTCTTGGATTAGAGAAAATGAAACAGATCGTTGCGCTGTTTGATGAAAGCAGTGACCTGACCTTGAATGAATTAGCTGAGGCGAGTCAAGCGGATGATGGACGAGAAGTGAAGTCCTTGGCGCACAAACTTAAAGGGTCGGCGGGTAGTTTGGGTCTATCAGCACTGTACAGCTTGTGTCAGAGCATTGAAGCAAGCGAAGAACCATTATTGCAGTATCGAGATAACGACCAAGCTTTATCGGAACTAGTTAGAGATTCGTTGAAGGCACTTGTGCCCTATGTTTCCGTTTAACGATGTGAGCCTGTTTTAAGCTTATACCTAATCTGCAAGCTAAATAAAAAATCCTCTGAACGACTATTCGTCAGAGGATTTTTTTTAGCATGTGTACCAATGGTTCTCTAAGAAAGACTCACCAACATTCCAAGCAATATAGCCGACGCTCGAGGCAATATAGTCAATGCTCAAAAGCTAGAATCAAGGTATACCGTTTACTCGCTATCTATTTTTACTATCTATTCTCAAAACGGTTGTAATCCAATAAACCAAACTCAATCGGTTGATCTTGTTGATACCAACGGTGAACTCGGTCGCTGAATGGCCAAAACTCAGGCGAACTGCGTCGTACTGCAAACTTATCCAGTAACGCGACGTAATCTTTTTCTGTGTCCAAGCTTTGCAGTGCTTTAACCAGAGTCGGTATATCGCGCTCAGTTAATGACAGATAAGCGGCAGGGTAGCTACCTATAACCCCACGTACCAGTGTTAAGTCGTCATTGGCGTAATCTCGATTACCCTCTTCATTGAACAGGCTTGAAATGTTGCTGTGAGCGTTATTGTGAATCATAGTGAACAGCTGCTCATCGCCGCTCTCGCTTTCAATCATGATCGTCACTAATTGAGGCACATGACGCAGACCAACTCCCTTAATCAAATTCACTTGTTTGAGCAGAGCTTCGTTTTTCCGACTGAACCCTGTTTCGACAATATCAAAGCGATTATCGAGGATCGGCGCGAGCTTATCTTTGATCATATTAAGCAGTTCACGCTTAGGATTTGTCGTTTTGTATATCACGTTGGTTGGCTGGTCAAAAGGTGCAATATTACGCTGCAAGTAGTCGCTCAACTGTGAGCTTTGGTTTTCATACCAACTTGAGTGTTCAATGTGTCGTACGTCTTTTGGAAGAAGGGTCAAGAAGTTACTCTCACCCTCAAGGCGCAAGAAGTCCATAAACATGCGGGTAATCAGTTGGTGGCCGAAGTTACCGTAGACATCAAAACCAGCAACGAGAAGGTAATGGATACGTTCTAGAAGGGCGTAATCAAGAATCCACGCTGTCTTGGGTTGTGGGCCAACTAAACCTTGAACAACTGAAGCGCTATCAAAGTGTCTAAAGATAGTAAGCGCGGCATTACGGTTCGTGCCATTGCCATCCCAAATGATATCTGTGTCTAGATTTACTCCGCTATCAAACCATTGATTGGTGAAGTCTGATTTTGCGTTAAGGTATCGAGCTTGTTGCTTCGCGTAGCTCACCCAGCTTGTGACAGGGACAGTGTTGCTTTCTAGTTCACTAGGCAGCTTTAGGTTTTGCTTCTGGTTGGCATAAAACTGATTAACTTCAGGCAGATCTGCTTTATCAGGATCGATGAATAGTACCCAGAATCTATCATTGATCACGTTGAGTGCGAGCTGCCCGCGACACACCGGCCCCTTGATAAAGGCCATGATGGTGTTTTGTGCATTGTCCAGCATGAAATGGAAGCGCGAGTTCACCGGAAGAGCTTCAAACGAAGTCATTGGATTCGCCGCGACGTCAATCGCGTAGCTAGGAAGTTGTTTGACAGCGTAACGAGCATCCACAAACCATGTGTTCCAATTGTTCAGGCGTTCTTCATTTAATGCGAAAGGCATGTGTGTTTTGTGGACGATGGTGCCTTGCTCTGGAATCAGGCGATAATAAACCCGATCCACTTTTGGATCGTCGTAAGGTCGACGACTCGTGATGCGTTGAACCGCTTCACCTGGAGGTGTCGCAGAACGAACCAAGGTGAAGAAGCGTGTTGGCTGAGCTAAATCAGAGAAGTAGAGGTGTGATAGAAACAGATGTTCATAGATATAACGTGCTGAAAGCTGGCTTTTATTGTCACTCTTATTGAGAAAGCTCTCGTAGATATCAACGAGCTCTTGTTCCGCATCATTCAGTGGAATATGGTCGTTCATTAACGCGCCATTTTCCAACCAGCTCATTAAAGTCGCGTATTCCGTTTTATCTAAGTTCGGCATTCCATAAGGCATTCCCCACGTCGGGTAATCTCTTTCGTATTGAGCGTACTCTTCAATGGTCGGACACTGTTGGTCGCGATCGGTTGAAAAGTCGAAGCCTTCAAGTTGCGTTTGATCTGGAAGAGGGTGGTTTTCTTTTTGCATCAACATACGAGAAACAAGCCCAGCATCAAGGTTAGCCGTTGAATTCTGCATACGTTCGTTAAGCACTGGATGAAAATCCGCATCACGCCACTCTTGTGTGGTTATCGCGTCTTCAAACAGGCGGGTAGGGGCTGAGGCGGTTAAACGGGTGCCTTGATAAACGAGTGCCTTACTCGCCCCTCGGTCGATACCTTCAACTGATGACATTTTGAGCTGGCAAGGTGCATCATAACAAGCGTGGCAAACAACACAGCGGCTATCAATGATAGGTTTGACTTCGTCAATGAAATGCTGTGCTTGAGATGAAAGAATCGGCGCTTGGCGATCTCGGACTTGTTGTTCACCAAAGAGCTGATCGAAGTTCAACCCCGCGTAGACGGCACAACCTGAGAAGACGCTAACAAAAGCTAAAATGAAGAGTTTTTTCAAATTCATACGTATTAAAGATTAGGCATTTTCTCTAATTATATCGAAAATGATTGAAAAAGCTCATGTTCTGACTATTTTATAGATAAGATATTGATGTAAGTTATTTACTAGAGACTAGAGACTAGAGACTAGAGACTAGGCAACTATCTAATGATTGACGTAGCAAACCGAGAATGGAACAGATAATCGCTCGAACTCTTTGATCCATCGCCACTGGTTGTCTTGCAATTTATCGCCGGGCCCTTTGACCTCAATCCAATGAAATTCATCGTCCTTGAACGCAATCAAATCCGGCATCCCAGTTCTAAATAGCTTTAGCTCACTGAGCATCACTTTGAATAGCTCGACGATTAAGGCGTTCGGAATAGCCTCCATACTGTGCTCAATGAGTGCTTGAGGGAAATGGTTCCAATGAACGAATGGATTTGCGATACCGTATTTCTGGTCGTAGATATCAAGCAATTGGTTTAGTCCTTGCTCGGATATGGTTTGAAACGCAGCCTGGATCTGTTTAACTCGTTTGTCTACGAAATTTGAATGGTATAGATCCAGAGGGCGATGTTGGTAGCGATTGATAAATGCGCCCTCAACGTCTGCGAAAATCACTTCCCAAAAGGCTAAGCCAAACAATCCACATAAAAAACTGTTCTCTGAAAAGTAGACTTCCCAACCTTGGTTTTCCAAGTGTTGCTTCACCGCAAGTTCAACTCGCGTTTGGCTGAGGTCTAATTCCAGTTTTATCTCTTTGCAGCTCGGTTTTATGGTTCGAGAAACTTTGTGGCCCTGTTTCCGTAGTAGCCTGTTTTCAAGCTTAATAGCGACTTCCTGCTCTGATACATCCGATGGATTCGCTTTCATTTTCGTGACAATGTCACACATTAAGTTTAGCTCATCTTGCTTGTCATAGATGCGTGCAAGTCGTTCTCTGCTTGGGGGAAGTACGGATTGTTTGAACCAAAAGACAGCTTGATCGTTTTGGTTGAGCCTTTCTAGATCGCGAGCGATATCATTGATCAAACGCGATCGTTTTCTGGCAATGCTTCTGTGCTCTGATTCTTCAGGAATCGAGTTTAAAATCTGCTCCAGAAACTCACCGTCTTTGCGGTCCCCTTCTGAATACAAGCGTTGAATATCACGTATCTGGAGCAGTTGATTGAGCTGTTCTCTAGAGGTGAAGAAACGACGCTGTTTACTTAATGGGTAGTTTTCGAAGGTGTTGAGTCCAAGATCGCTAAGAACGAATTGGCTTAGGTCTTGATAAGTATTGGCAAAGAACAGTAGCAGCAAGACATCAATAACTTCAGATTTGACAACGTAAATACAATCGAACGACAAGTTTCGGAACTTATTAAAAGGTTGGTGATCGAGCAAAGCCAAGAGTTCGTCTTTCTTCGCTGTCTTATAGTTCATAAGAAATGGAAATGCGCTGAACAGTTCTGGTTTAGTCAGTAGATGTAATCCTAATTCGAGATCATTAATGACAAGATTATGTTGTTCGGTAGGGTGGCTTAACGCAATGAAGTTCGATGTGTTTAGCTCTTGTAGGGCGTTTTTCAGATCTGGAATTTCAGCATAGTCGAGCTTATCACTTCGAAACCAGCAGCCTTTGCGAGAAAGCAAACGAATCATTAGACACTGGCTTGCGACTGAAAGACGTTTGTATTCAGACAACCAACGGCATTCATCGTCACTCAGCAGATCTGGATAGAGTGTTTGAGCGTGTTCAATCAGTCGATTGAAGTTGTCGAGATAATAAGTAGGGGAGAGCTGAGGAGTGGTTTCTATCGTCAATGGATTAGTCGCTTGATACAAAAAGAGCCTAACCCTAAGGTTAAGCTCTTTCTATTTTTAATCAATCGAGAACTGAGTTAAGCGCTTGCTTGCTTAAGTTCTGTTGCTTTCGCTTCTGAGATTGGTTTAGTCACGATAGCTAGAACAATACACACGGCCATCATAGCAGCAGAGATTGTGTAAGCTAGGCCGTAACCTTCGCCATTCGTCATTGAGTAACCAACAACCGCAGCACCGATAGCACCACCGATACCCCATGCCGTGTAAAGCACGCCGTAGTTCGTACCGTAGTTTTTCAGGCCGTAGAATTCCGCAGTTAGTGTTGGGAATACTGCTAGAAGTGTACCGTAACCAACAGCTGCGATAGCCGTACCAATGATTAGCGTAAATTCAGAGTTGAACGTAGCGAATAGAGCCATGTTCGCACCTTGAAGGATGAACGCTAAAAGTAGAGTACGTACGCCACCAATTTTATCTGCAAGCATACCTGCAGCAACACGACCGCCTGAGTTGAATACAGCAAGGATAGACGCTAGGTAAACCGCGTTTGGTAGGTTCGCTTGAACGCTAGCAATCGTAGTGATGTTACCGATGATCATAAGACCAACAGAAGCAGCAAATGCGTACATGATCCATAGAGAGTAGAACTGAGGAGTCTTCAGCATTACTTTCCATGTTAGGTCTTCAGTCTTCTTAACCGCTTTAGGTGCTTGGCCTTCTTTTACTTTAGGCTCAGCTGGCGTGTAATCCGCTGGTGGGTTGTTGATCGTTGCCGCTAGAGGTACTGCGATTGCAAGTACACCAACACCAAGAATCATAAAGCTTGTTTGGATACCCATGCTATCGATTAGCGCAGAAGTTAGTGGTGCTAGGTAAATAGCAGCAAGACCGAAGCCTGCAGCGATTAGACCGTTAACCATACCTTTCTTAGAAGAATGGAACCATTTCATTGCTGATGGAGAAAGACATGCGTAACCGAAGCCGATACCAGCACCTGTCATCACGCCAAACGTTAGGTTTAGCATCATAGGAGTCGTAGCGAAACCAGAAGCAATCATACCTAGGCCAGTAAGCGCTGTACCAAGAATAAGGATCTTACGTGGACCCATACGGTCTTGTAGGATGCCTGCAACAAGAAGACAAACAGAGAATGTGATAGTTGCAATAGCGTAAGGTGAAGATGCTTCAGCAGCACTCCAACCAGCTTCAGTAACTAGCGCCTTGTTAAATACACTCCAAGCATACAGGATGCCAAGACAAAGGTTGATACAGAAGCCTGCTAGCAGGATACGTGATGCTTTATCAATCTTGCTCATTTTTATTCTCAGTTTTGTCGTTGGTCAGTGGTGAGCCACTTAACTAAAGACGGGTTATTGTGATTGTTTCTTCAAAATTAGTTTGCGTTTATCAACAGACAACGCAAAAGAGCGCGGATTATAACCAATAAAAATGTGATTGGAATCTCTTTTTCCATTTTCGGTAAATAAACTCAAAATTGTTAATGGGTTGTTTTTTGTTGGTTTGTAAGTTGTGTTTAATACCTTTCTATTTTGTTCTTTTTAGCGTGGCGGGCTTATTTTTTAAGGGATTCTTCGATACACATTTCAGATTGCCCACGTATCCCGTGCGGATATCACAGAGTTACGAATTATTTTAAATATTTTCCAAGGTTAATTTTGTGTAACAAAATAAATCGAAATGACGCTTTATTCATATGAGACAAGGGTTAACGGAGGTTTATTAAAAACAGTATGTTAAATGATTGTTAACTTGGGTTTTTGTTAGCACCGTTGCTTACATTTTGTTCAACTTGAGGGGTTGTGTTGAACAAAAAAAATGGGAAAATAGTACGCAAACTGAGATTCCAAATTTGAAAGGATGCGTTTCCAACCTATGGTGAGGCGAGTATTATGAAACTGTTTTTAATTTTATTGATGTCAATTTCTGGTGGTGTAGCGGCAGCTGACCATATTCACTCTTTCCTATTCGGCTTCTATATTGCGGCGTTAGCAGTTGGTAGTTGTTACTGGCTGGCATTCCGTAGCACGCGTTTCCCACAGTTGGCATTAATGCTATTGATGTGTGGCTTTTTTGCAAAAATTGCAGTGACCGTTATCGGTGTTTCTTGGGGTATCTCAAACGATATCATTCAATCGCCGTTCATTTTCTCATTGTCATACCTATTCTTCTTGGTCGTAGTGACTTACGTTTGGTTTGCATACCGCGATAAGTTGACGCTTAAAAAGCGCGCTAAGCAGGTAGAAGAGTCTCGCAAACAAGCCGCTGTATAATTCAGAATTCTAAAAAGGAGCCTTCTTCGGAAGGCTCTTTTTGATCTGGCCTCTCTTAACTCTATTATTTGGTTATGATTGCAGATAAAAGAAACCCCAGTATGGTGACATACTGGGGTTTCTTGTTATTTATCTATTATCTAGCCGCTATCATTTAGCAAAGACGCGTTCTTAACGCGTGTTACTTCTTCATCAACTTCGCTAGATCGGCGAAAGGGTTGTGGGTCGCTGATTGGTGGTCGTCTAAACGAGCCTTGGCATCAACGCCATAACGGTCATGGTCTGTGTATTTTGAGTGTTCATGATCGTGACAGTAAAGGCACAATAGTTCCCAGTTACTTCCGTCTTCAGGGTTGTTTGTATGGTCGTGATCGACGTGGTGAACGGTCAACTCTCTTAAGTTCGAGTAAACAAATTCACGCGCGCACTTACCACAAACCCATGGGTACAGTTTCAGTGCTTTTTCACGGTAGCCTTTCTCTTGGCGAGCGTACGCTGCACTCGAGCCTGTGTAATCAGAAGACATTGCCAAATCCTTATCAATTGTAATCCCCCGATTTTATCACAGCTTTCTTTAACCTGTAGGCATGTCGTGACTAAATCATGTTTCGTACTAACCGTTATGTGGCTTAGGTTTGATTGGACACTTATCTTTTACGTGTGCTATCTCATAAAGCAGGTTATTTCTTTCTGGAATAAGCCATGCTTAACAGTTTGAAAAGAAATTATATTTAGGGGTTTTAACCAAGGGAGTGTGACCTAATATCAGTTAAAGCTACCCTATATTAATAAGGAAATATCATGTCAGAACAATACACTCCGCCAAAAGTTTGGGTTAACGATACTGATGGTGGTAACAAGTGGGCAAATATCAATAGTCCTGAATCTGGCGCTCGTTTTGATAAAGAGCTTCCTGTTGGTGACCATGCTTTTCAATTGTATTCTCTTGGTACACCTAACGGTCAAAAAGTCACTATCTTGCTGGAAGAGTTGTTAGCGGCAGGTGTTAAAGAAGCGGAATATGATGCGTATTTGATTAACATTGGTGAAGCTGAACAGTTCTCTTCTGGTTTTGTTGGAGTGAATCCAAACTCCAAAATACCAGCACTCGTTGATAAGTCTGGTGCTGAAGACGTAAATGTTTTCGAATCGGCATCTATCTTGATGCACTTAGCTGAAAAATTTGGTCACTTCTTACCAAAAGAAGGGGCAGCGAGAACACAAACCATTAACTGGTTGTTCTGGGCTCAAGGTTCAGCACCATTCCTAGGTGGTGGCTTTGGTCACTTCTACGCTTACGCTGATGAAAAGCAAGAGTACCCAATTAACCGTTTTGCGATGGAAGCGAAGCGTCAACTAGACGTTCTAGACAAGCAACTTGCAAATAGCACTTTTGTGGCGGGCGAAGAGCTAAGCATTGCAGATATCGC
Organism: Vibrio sp. 10N.222.49.A3; assembly: GCF_041475145.1. Lineage (NCBI taxonomy): Bacteria > Pseudomonadati > Pseudomonadota > Gammaproteobacteria > Vibrionales > Vibrionaceae > Vibrio > Vibrio sp. 10N.222.49.A3. The sequence goes on along the minus strand of NZ_JBFRVM010000040.1, from coordinate 9,551 downwards.
GATTTGGCCTTGGTATGGCAACCTTGTGTTAGGCAAAATTTACGATGCAGCCGAGTTCCTACAAGTTGAGTCTTACACCAATGTTGTTCGTTGGGCGAAACAACTTGAAGCTCGTGAAGGTTTTCAGCGTGGCCGAGTAGTGAACCGTTCATTTGGCGAAGAGTGGGAGCAAGTACCAGAGCGCCATTCCGCGGAAGACATTGATCGAGTTTTAAAGCTTAAGCCTTAGTTTTTTTGGAACGTGTTTTTGGGCAGATATACCCTATCGGTCTTAATGTTAATGGCTAATTGAAATGCTGTATCTCTAACGAGGTATGGCATTTTTTTGTATTAGGTACTGGAATGTTTCGCAGTTGGAATAAGGATCTCAAATTTGTTTTTTTATTTAAAATTCAATTGCTTATTGGTGGGTGCTTTTATCGTTAAGACAAAAAACAATAGTCATCGAGGTGGAGTAAATCGATAAGATAGCGGTCCATTTTAAACTACGATTAACATCGCTCAATGAAAAAAAACATAATTGCGCTGGCTATCATATCCACGGCTCTTTCAGGATGTAATGACGATTCACGAACCTATGGTGGCACCCCTGACGCATTGCCTCCAGCGGACATCATTCCACCAACGGATATTCTTCCGCCGACTGACATCATTCCGCCAACTGACATCATTCCGCCAACGGATATTCTTCCGCCGACTGACATTATTCCACCTACAGATATTATCCCCCCAACAACTTACATCGGTTCACTGTTGTCGAGCGGGGCGTTTTGTGTCTGGAGATGTGTACTGTGACGGCGTTCATCTTGAAAACGGAACGTTCAGTGTTAAACAAGGCGTGAGTTTTAGTTGTACCTTGGGTCACCTTACTTTAGGTGATTTCACTGCTCCTTTCCCTGAGATAACAGAGTTCACGATTTCAAATGATGGGCTTAACGCGGCATTTGAGTTGACAGAATTACACGGAGACAACGTTACTAAAGTACTCGAATCAATTGATGTTTGTGAGACAGAAAGTGCTATCTGTTTAAAAGAACTGGATGCTTTTGATATTGAGGATGTGTTCTCGCAACTTGATGATCAAGATGCTGTCGATGCATACTTTTCATCGAAAGAAGAAGAATCTACCGATGAAGTAGGTAAGGCTCCTAGTTCACACGTAGACACAACTGTTGTTCCTGCGGTTGACCCTAATGCGGACAATAACCTTAACGCTGGTTTTGTTTCTGCAGACGCGGAGTCTACCTATGCTTATAAGCCAAGTGTTGAAGGTAAGGTGTTAACTCGCAGTAAGCTTACAGATGCTAATGGTACGCCGATTTCTGGGATCAGTTTCTTTTCGGCTAACGCGACGGGCGTGACGGATGAAGAGGGAATCTTTGAGTACCTGTGGGGTGACAGAATCGCTTTTGGTATTGATACGTTTGAGTTTGGCGCCATTACGGGTAATCAGATTGCTTATCAATTGTCTGATGTGACCAATAATGTGGTAGAGAAAGCGAATATCCAGTCATTACTAGAGCGCTACGCGGTTGATCATCTAAGTCATTATGAGATATCTGAAGAAGTCCAAGATACCTTTTCAAAGTACCCTAACGTTATAAATGAACTGATTAACCTAACTCTGCCAAATGGGGGATTAATAGAGGGTACAGACTTTGAACTTCCTAATGAGTTTGTTGGTCAGTTTAGCCAAGGGTTAACGGCAGTAATCGATGAGCAGCTGCGCCAAACGCCTCAGTTTATGGATTATGTTCGTCAACCTGCCGTTTTATCTATGGATTCTGGTCAGTATGTAACAGAGTCTCTGCAGCAAATCTTTCACAACGTCACCACATTCCATGTATTCAATGATAATGGTAGCTTTTACGGTGCAACGGGTTATACCCGTGGTATGCGAGCTCTGAATATATCGAACAGAGCATTCCCTGTGATGATGCCAAGAACTGATAAAAACCGTGAGCTTTACTTTGGTGAGCAACAGGCCTGGACTCGTGAAGGCAAGCCTTACATCGCACAACACCCAAGCATCTCGATGCCGCCGATTCCTTTAGTCTCTGAAGACAACGCGACTTATGGTTTTCCATTCGTTACAGCAGGCGAGATAGGCAAAGGTAAGGTCGTGTTCATGGGTAATGGCTTATATCCAAGTATTCTGTCATGCCCTGAAAATTATTGGGCCAATCGAACATTGCATATCGATAGCAACAAACAACAGTGCACTGTTTCGACGTTCGAAAACCTACTGCATGATGACCAAGGCAGCATGAGGTCGTTTTTCTCGAACTTGTTTGAGTGGTTCAATAATGGTCTGCCTATTGCTGGGATGAATGCAGTCACCAATATTGACCAAGCTTATTCGGCTTATCACCATTCCACAATGGGTAAGCAGTACACGTTTTTTGTTAGTCCTCAGTATGGTTTTGCATCAGTAGAAAAGCGCGGTTCAGGTGACTTTGATGGTTTGGATGCGAGCACCACGCCTATTTTGATCCTTCAGGCATACCCACCTAAGTTGGTTCAAGATGGCATGACTAACCAGTTTGTTGCTGACTTGGATAACCCTAACTTAAACCAAGACGATATTACGGCTCTTATTAACTATGTTAATGACGGTGGCAATATCTTGTTTATGGATGCGATTCAAACGACTAACCCTGAACCTATTGGACGCTTAGCGGACGCCGCGGGTGTATCTCTAGGTGGTGAAAACGTTACGCCAACAAACCAAGCTTTCTGCGGTAGCTCTTATTACTGCCAAGCGCCGTATCCAAATCTTCACGTGAAGAGTGAAAAGGAAATGGTGGTTCTTGAGCGTTTTCAAGATAACCAAGGAGAGCCTCCGTTCACGGTAAATCAAGATGGTACGGTTGAGTGGATTGAAGATGAATCCAAAATCAAGTTTGAAATCCCGACTTATGAGGTTGCTAAGTTAGACGCTGAAGGGAAGCCAGTGCTTGATGCGTCTGGTGTAACGGTAATGGAGGCAAAATCCGCACGTATCTTTGTTGAATCTGTAGCAGAGCGTGAAGCGGCGATCAAAGAACTGCAGTCGGCATTCGTTGGCACTGAGCTTTGTAAGAACGAGTATGAATACGAATTTAACTGTATAGAGACTCGTTCTGGAGACGGTGTGACTGTTCGCGGTGCTTATCATAGAGCCGATTTCGATCGCTATGAAGTGAGTAAAACCATTGTCGACAGTATGGTGAAAGCAGCGAACTTGGGTTCTAACTTTACAGCGCTCTACGAGCACGAGATTTACTATCGCACGAAAGGTACTCAAGGTAAGCGTCTGTCTAACAGCGAATTGAATCAAGCGTTTGATAACCTGTCTGTTTGGATGTGGAATGACAACGCATACCGATTTGAAACAGACATACAAGATGAGTTGGGGTTCAAGCAAGCTGTTCAGTTCCTTAACTGTTATACCGAAGACTTACATCAAACAGATACACTAGAAGCACAGTGTCCTGTTGACCTAAAAGCGTCGTTAGTCGCTAATGGAATGATACACGGCGAAGGTGAGTTATCGGGACAGTTGAATCCGAGCTATCCATTAAATTACATGGAGAAACCTCTGACTCGCATTATGTTGGGGCGCTCATTCTGGGATCATGAAATCGTTGTTGATACCACAATGTATCCGGGTCGAACTTCAGGTGCATCTTCGTCAAGTTCGGTTCTTATCCAAACAGATGGCAAGGGCGTCACGTATTCGGCTGGGAACAATCAATCGACAGGTTTATGGGCTCCTCAGCTACAAGATGTGACGATTAGTCATGGTGTCGCTGCAACGATTACTGTAATGATGGCGGATGATCTTACAGGTAAGCCGAATCACGAAACGAGTTTGAAACGCCCTCCACGTATGCAAACCAGCTTTGACTACAATGGATCGAGCTTAACTTTCAAGGTTCCATATGGTGGCCTTATTTACATTCAACCGAAAGTAAAAGAGCTTGGTGAAGTCTCGTTTAGCATTGAGGGCGCGTTAAAAGCTGCTTGGTGGAAAGAGGGACAGTGGATTAACACTATTCAATCGGCAGACGCACCAATTGCAGAAATCGATACGGGTTCATTTATTTACACTACACCAATAAGGAATCTAGAATCCGCTGATTTGAACCAATTCGCAACAGATATGAATCGATTCGCTGAAGCTGCAAGTGACTTCTACGGGCGTGATGAGAAACAAAGCACGGGTTTACACCGTAGGTTCACTTATCCAGAACTGAAGGCGTTCCGCCATCGTTTTGTGAATGACGTGCAGATTTCGATTGGTGCTGCTCACTCTGGTTACCCAGTGATGAATTCAAGCTTTAACGCAAATCGGACATACATTCCAACCAACCCTGTGAACGACTGGTTGTTGTGGCATGAAGTTGGTCATAACTTAGCATCAGCTCCTTTCCTAGCGGCTGGTAGTACAGAAGTGACCAATAACCTTCTTGCGTTGTATATGCAGGAGTTAGAGGGGCGCAATGCAAACCCTGAAATGGATCGTATTAAATCGGATATTAAGAAAGCACCTAAATGGCTAGAGCTTAATAATGAACATGCGTGGTCACATGGTGATGCAGGTTTACGATTAGTTATGTTTGGTCAGCTAAAAATCTGGGCAAAATCGAATTTTGCAATTGATGATTGGTATACACGCGGCGCAAGCCAATCTGATGTGTATGGTGAAGATGAAGGCTGGAACATGTTCAAACTTATGCACCGTAAAGCTCGAGGTGATACAGAGGGTGATGCGGTTGAAAACTATTGTAGTGCCAAAGATACTGGGCTAACCGGTGGCGACTTAATGATGGTATGTAGCTCCTACGCTTCGAACTATGACTTAAGTGATTTCTTTGTTGCTTGGAACGTGGGAGAAACCTCGATGACTAATGCTGATGGCTCGAAGTCTTATAGTGGTGGAATTAGCTCTAAAGGTCTTAGTGCGGTTGAACAGTTAAAACTAGATAAACCAAAGAACAGCCCCTTGAATGTTGATTCAATTTACTAACGCTAATTCTTGCTAAGGCATTTTACAGCTAAAATATAAACGCCACACTTAAATTACGTGTGGCGTTTTTGTTGCAATGTTCTAGAAATTTCAGCTAGATCAGTCTTCTACATGATGTTTAATACTTCAGCTGCCATTGGTTGGCTGTCCTTGCTAGAGAAAGCAGGTTAAACTGTTTGCATCATAATTCTAAAGGATGGTGCCATGTACCACGGTCATATCTATTTCCCTCTGCGCTTTGCAGAGCAGGCAGAAACACTGCGTCAGAAAATTCTATCGGAACGTAAAGATGTGTTAGAGACTTTCCCATTAATACAGCGTTTGGTTGGGCCACATAAAATGCCGATGTTTGAGATTCACTTTGCGAACAAAGAGTCGGGCATTGTGGAATGGCTTGAAAAAGAACGCGGTGACATGTCGGTGTTGATTCACCCAGTAACCGGCGGTGAAGAAACTCTAGACCATACAGTACGTGCGACTTGGCTTGGTCGCGAGCTTGGTGTATTCGAAGATACGCTGACTAGCTAATTCAATTCTGCGCCCGACAGTGAGTACCTAACAATCTAACTTAGTAACTTAGTAACTTAGTAACTTAGGTGCTGTCGGGTGTGTCAGCGCACAGCTCGTTTTGCTCATCGTCTTCTTGCCGAAATTCTAGCTTCTCCAGCTATTCCCCAGTAACAGCGATACCGCTACCGACACGCCTAATGCGATTAATATATTAGGTAAGTAAAGACCCCAAATCGCGACACAAACCGCCACGGTTACCACAGCCCACAATAGTGTTTCTAGAATCCAAGTGCCCATAACATTACTCCTAACTAGATTGTGCGATTAGCATAACCAAGCAAGGGTAAACTTTTGGTCACCATCAATTAAGCATCTACAGAATTACCTTAACGTTGAACTCATTGTTGTGAGTTTCATGAGTAAACTGCCAACCTTGGTTCTGACAAACGCGATCAATGACCTCTAGGCCGATACCAAAAGAGGTTTGCTGTACTGAGTCGTTTGCTAGGTTTTCATCTTCCAAGCGGTTGATTACCTCAAACTGATGTTCTGTCAGTGTGATGCTGATATCTCCGCTGCCACCATGCTGAAATGCATTTCGGATTAAGTTGGTGAGCACAACCTCAGTTAATTCACGGGGCAGGGTATGTTCTTCTTGCTCAACCTTGGTTTGAATGTCCACTTCTTTGTTTTTTAAAAGATAACGTTGGCTTTCGATAATGTTATTGAGCAGGGGAGTCAGCTTGATTTGCTCATAGTTGGTTTCCATCTCGTTATTACGGCTCATCCATAGCAGAGTTGTCACTAAGGCTTTCATGTTGGTGGCTGAGCGTTGGATTCGTGCGACGGCTCGTTGGCCGCTGTTGGGAATACTTTCAGACAACCGCACCAGCATATCGCCACTGGCTGAAATAGTGGCAATCGGTGTTCTTAACTCGTGGCTAGCTGCTCTTAAGAAAAAGCTCTCACGCTCATTGGCCTGTCGTTCGCCTTGAACGCTTTTAACCAGTTGCGAAGCCAACTTATGGATCTCTTTATACCGAAACTGAGTCAGCCCTTCAGTGTCGTCCACATCCAGAGATTCAGACCATTTTGATAGCGTAATAATCGGTTTGGTGACTCGGTGTATCAAAAGGCGAATGATCAAAAACACCAAGAGTAAAAGGGCGCCGATGGCAATGAAGGCATTGTTAATTTGGTTCACGGAATCGGGTGGGTTGAGCTCGAACAGATTCAAGTAGATGGCTTCATCGTACTCAGAAATGATGTACAAGGCTTCGTCTTTACCAGAAACTTGATGTTTGGCGGCATAGAGGTATTGCCCTGATTTATTGTTAGGTGAAGGCTGGTAATGATCATAAATAGCGTCGTTATCAAACGCTTTCCAATCAAAGGCTTGTTGAAATTTAGCGGGCAGCTCCGAATAGGTTAGAAAGGCTTGGAATGTCGGGTTTTGATAGTCTGGTAATTGCCCTGTTTCGATGTAACGTTGTTCTGCGACTTCCAATTCATACAAGAATCCATATTTTGCCGATTCATTAAGGCCAATGTGGTAGCTCTGTGAAACCATCAAACTGTAGATGGCAGTCAGTAACACCACTATTCCAAATAAATAGAGATAGATGTCGCGCTTAATACTGACTCGATTCATGTTCGCGTGTTTCATGATGGCTCCTCATGCAAGACAACACCAATACCATGAACTGTGTGAATCAGTTTTGAGTCAAAGGGCGCATCAACCACTTGTCGAAGCTTAAACAGGTGCGCTTTCACGCTGTCAGAGCTTGGCATTTCGTCTTCCCATGCTTCTTCAAGCTTGGCTTTGCTCACCACGTTAGGGCTGTTTCGCACTAACATCACAAGCATTCGCCAACAGACTGGGGACAGCTTCAATAGCTTGCCGTCTCTAAGGGCTTGGTGCTTGTCTAAGTCCAGTTTGAGATCTGCCACAGACAGTGACGTCACCGATCCTTGAGAGCGCCGTATCAGCGCCATAAGCCGTACTTTCAGCTCTCCCATCGCAAAAGGTTTCACTAGATAGTCATCCGAACCCACTTCGAACCCAGCGATTTTGTCTTGTAATGTGTCCCTTGCCGTTAACATAAGGATAGGTGTCGTGACACCTTGTTGGCGAAGAGATTGACAGACATCGAGCCCGTCCATTTTGGGCATGTTGATGTCCGTTAAGATGATGTCATAACGCCCCTCTAACGCAAGATTGAGTCCTGCGCTGCCATTGTAAGCAAAATCGAATTCGAAACCGTCGAGTTCCATATAGTCTGCAATGGCTTCTGCTAAGTCGCTGTCGTCTTCAATCAGCAGGGCGTAAATGCTCATAAGTGTCCTTACTTTGTTTCTCGTTCTCTTTTCCAAGCCCAAATAGGCGGCTGAATAAGAAGCTGTAGTCGATAATTCCAATTTGGCGCATGCCATAACTGTTGGCACAGTTTAACGTAGCCGTGGAAATATACCTTAAATGGGTTCACAGAGTTGATTCTCGGGAACACACCGTATCTGACTTCTTCCTCTTCTTTAGCGAAGGTGCCGAACATACGATCCCAAATGATAAAGATGTCAGCATAGTTCTTATCAAGATATTGCTTGTTGGTCGCGTGATGCACTCTGTGGTGTGAAGGCGTATTAAACACCGCTTCAACAGGGCGGGGCAGGCGCTTAACTGTTTCGGTGTGCAATAGCGTTTGATAAAGCTGCACAAAGGTTTCACACATCAGCACCACAAACGGATTGAATCCGAGCAGGATTAACGGCAAATAAAAGAAGAACGGGAAGAACCAATCCAAAGGCCCGAATCGGTAAGCGACAGAGATATTAAAGTAAGGCGAGCTATGGTGAACAGAGTGCGTTCCCCAAGCTAAACCGTTGCTGTGCAAGAATCTGTGTTCCCAGTAGTACGCGAGATCGGCCAAGATCAAGCAACCCAGAATTGTCCAACCAGATATCGGTAGCTGAGTTAGGCTGAAATTCTCGTAGGCGTAAACAAACGTGCCCACATAGGCTAACCCGACAAAGAAAAGGGTCACCAACAAGAAGAACAAAGTGACTAAGTTAGTCGCGCTGTCTCCCAACATATTCCAGCTGAGCTTTTTCTTAAAGGCATAGCGGATAAGCTCAAAGATAAACAGAGCCAGAGCAAGCAGCAGAAAATTATCATCTACCCAAGTTTCGGTTAGGATGATGCTCGTTTCTGTGAATGTTTGAGAGAGAAAATCCCCAATGCTATCCATAGTGAAATTCATAACTAAATCCTTTACTGGTTGTTCTTATAATAGACGTATAACTCACTAGAATCTGGCAAACCATGCTGGTTCAGCTGGTGATGTTCTATAACCATATCCACTTCTTTTAATATCGCGATACCTTCCCAAGCTTGTGCTAATTCCTGTTCGGTATGTTCGCCTTTACCTAGTAGAAGCGTGCCTTTGGCTTTGTTTGGGAGCTTAATTAAGGACTTGTTTTTATTTGATTTTGATTGCTGAGTCGGGAAGCCAATCATGATTGTTGCTTCGCTGAAATCAGAGCTGATCTCTTGATAGATCACGATGACTTGTTGTTGTGCGCTCTTTTCGTCATTGACTTCGAGGCTCTGATAGAAGTCCACCCATAACTCAGGAACATCCTCTAATGGAATCGTCTTGCTCAAACCTTGCAGAAAAGTTGTGTTTGCAGTGACTTGTGGTTTTTTAGTTGCGGGCTTATTTGTTAGCGGCTTACTTGTTGATGACTGTTTCGTTGAGGAGTTGTTCGTTGATAACTCAGCGATTGGCTGCTCCGTCGATGCATCCGCAATCGCAGGCTGAATATGTAATAGCCCCCAGACAACACCAGTAATACCGACTGTCGTGAGTAATGAAGCGAATAATTTCATGCTCTTTCCTTGTGGTTCATTTTTCTTATCAAGGACAGTAAAGGAGGCGAGGTAAACAAAAGGTAACCGTGGGGATTGTTTTGGTCAGAGGGTATAGGTGATTCATTAAAAAAGGCTCCTCAAATGAGGTAATGCCGTTCACTT
>NZ_JBFRVM010000039.1:0-39972 GCF_041475145.1 Vibrio sp. 10N.222.49.A3 | reverse complement strand
GGTTGATGGTTGATGGTTGGTAGTTAGCAGTTGCTTGGATAAATAACAGATACAAAAAAGGCCAGACGAGAGTCTGGCCAAATAAGGCAGTGTGATTTAACTGTTAAAGCTATTAGCTTTATTAAAATTAACTAGACCTATTAGTGCTTTGAAGCCACTAATAAATACGAGCTATTAAAGCGTAGTAACCACTTCATCAAGCGCTAGACGCGCTTTTGGTTTACCGTGGTTGTAGTCTTCGCCGTCTTTGTGGAAGCCGATAGCCAGTGCTACATCAACAACGTGACCTTCCAGTTCGTCAGCAAACTCTTCGCCGATCATAGCGGCATCTACGCCTTCCATCGGTGTTGATGCAATACCAAGACGAGCCAGTGTGTGCATTGTGTTACCTAGTGCGATGTACACTTGAGACTTAGTCCAGTTACCGTTGAAACCCGTTTCGTCTGTGTTCATTTCTGCGAATGCGTAAGCACCTAAGAATTGCTCGTACATTTCAGCAGGTAGGTGACCAGAACTTACTTCTGTATCAGCACGCTTCGCGAATTTCTCTTTAGTGTATTTAGGATCGTGAGCAAACAGGATCGTGTGTGACGCTTCTTTCGCATGTGGTTGGTTAAACTGGAACATGTTCTCGAAAGTATTGTGGAAACGTTGTTTTGCTGCGTCGCTCTCAATGATGATGAATTTCCAAGGCTGAGAGTTGATAGAAGAAGCTGATAAACGAAGTGCTTCTTTGATTACTTCCATGTCTTCCGCAGAGATGCGTTTGTCGGCATCGTATTTTTTAGCTGTGTAACGAGTGTTTAGATCAGTAATGATTGGATGAGTCATGTTGAATCCTAATATCTATCAATAATAAATGTTGTAGGGTTTTATGTTCGGTAACGTCAACAATAAACGGATAACGCATTTAGGCAGTATCTCTATCAAAATCGTTGCTAGAACCGTCAATTTCTAAAAGACCTAACGCTTAAATGGCTATCGAACATGCCCCCATAAATCGAGTATCTGCGGTAGCTCAAGTCGATGGGTGTAAGATAATAGAAGAGTGGCTTGGGAAAAATAGCGAACACATCAAATCACTATGGTTGGTAATGTCCATAATGATTTAATTAGTGTGATCTGGATGTGTGTTGGTTTTCGACAATCAGCCAGTTAGTACGCTTTGATTCCATATTGGCGTAATAAAGAGGGAAGTACGCTGTCGAGGTTTGGGATATCTTCAGGGTTAAGTTCAATCAAGCTAAAACCGTGCTCTTGGTAAATTTTCTTGGTCGCATTTCGTTTGTCTTCTTCTATAGGGCCTGAATCTGTTCCCCAGAACTGAATGTATACCTTGCCGCTTGGCAGGTAGAAATCGCTCATTACTTCTTTTGATATCGGGAGCGGACGCTCGTACGCATGAACCACTCCTGCCATATAAAGCCAGTTATCGATGATCAGCTCTCCCTTTGAACGAACATAATGCCCATCTAAGCTTCGGTGCTTCGCTTCAAATTTTTGACGAAAACTGGAAAATGACACATCAGTAGAGTGGCTTTCAGCATCATGCCCTAGGAATTCAACAACAGACTGCTTCAAACGTTTATTGCGAACCAGTGAGTCGTGCCATACCACGAATAAGTTTTGAGTTGCTTTATCTTCTCTTTGTTCACCACCGGCTTTTAAGCCTGTAGAGGTGACGTGCCAGCCGTCGTCTTCTTTTGTTATCCAGCCAAGCTCATTGAGCAATAAGTTGATTTTCTTTGCGCTGAGTTGAAAGGCACCGCCGAGCTGAGTGGCGGTCAATGTGTTTCCTGAGAATGAATCTAAATCGATAAGCAGTTTCTCTGGCCAGACAATAAAGACACCGAACTTCTTATGTTCGACATATTCCCCACCAAAGCTTTCTCCTCGTTCTGTAAGAACCCAGCGCTCCTGTGAGCGCACGATATAGCCAGCTGTTTTCAAATCACTGAATAGAGCCTTCGCTTCTATCCCTTTTTGTTTGGCTAGTGCTGATGTGGAAATCTTGTCTGGCATAGTCTGTTTCTCAATTAGCAGTAGAACTGCTGATTAATGTTGAGGGGCTGTTGTATAGAATAGGGAAATACAATAACACAACTGTTGATACTAACTGCAGTTCACTGGTCTATGTTTTTAGTGAGTATTCGCTCTCATTTTGAATGTTAAGCAAAATGCGGTCTAACTTGTAATTAAATTACAGCTTTAGGTTTTTTTCTCATCTTGGTGCATATTTATCATTCGTAATACGATGTTCTTTTATACGGCTTATATGGATCTTAGATGCTATATTTTATCAAGTGTGATTTGTGTCACAATTTATTTTTAAGTATTACAAAATAAAGTGTGATGTGGATCTTGTGTTAATGATATTCACTCTCATTAAGTTGGCTTTGTAATTTAAATTCATAGTGTTTTTGTGATCCAAGGTGCACTCATTAACCCTAAAGTGTTTTTCGTGTGTGATGGTTGTCACGAAAGTCGGGCTAAGGTGCATTTTGGAAATGTTGTGATACATTTTAATCGACTTTTGAGTACACACTTTCGGTCATTTGACCAACCAATACATTACGGGGTTCTACCTATGTTATCACCAGAAGCAAAGATTAAGGTTCAAAACTTTGGTCGTTTCTTATCCAATATGGTAATGCCAAACATCGGCGCATTTATTGCGTGGGGTTTCATTACTGCACTATTCATCCCAACCGGTTGGTGGCCTAACGAAACGTTAGCATCAATGGTTGGCCCTATGATTACATACCTACTGCCACTATTGATTGGTTACACCGGTGGTAAAATGGTTGGTGGTGACCGCGGTGCGGTAGTAGGTGCCATCACGACAATGGGTGTTATCGTTGGTACTGATATCCCAATGTTCATGGGTGCAATGATTGTGGGTCCACTAGGTGGTATCGCAATTAAGAAATTCGATGAAGCTGTTCACGGTAAAGTGAAGAGTGGTTTCGAAATGCTAGTGAATAACTTCTCTGCGGGTATCATCGGCATGATCTGTGCGATCATCGCGTTCATCGTGATTGGTCCTGCGGTTAAGATTCTATCTGGCGGACTTGCTGCTGGCGTAAACGCAATGGTAGAAGCAGGTGCATTACCTCTAGCATCTATTTTTGTTGAACCTGCGAAAATTCTATTCCTAAATAACGCAATCAACCACGGTATCTTCTCTCCACTAGGTATCCAGCAATCTGAAGAGATTGGTCGTTCAATCTTCTTCTTAATCGAAGCAAACCCAGGTCCGGGTCTTGGTCTTCTGCTTGCTTACATGGTGTTTGGTAAAGGTAGCGCGAAGCAGTCTGCTGCTGGTGCATCTATCATCCATTTCCTAGGTGGTATCCACGAAATTTACTTCCCTTACGTTCTAATGAACCCACGTCTAATCCTTGCTGTAATTGCAGGTGGTATGGCGGGTGTATTCACTAACGTAGTGTTCGATTCTGGCCTTATCTCTCCAGCATCACCAGGTTCTATCTTCGCTATCTTGTTGATGACACCTAAAGGCTCTTACATCGGTGTTGTACTTTCTGTAATCGCTGCAACGGCTGTGTCTTTCATCGTAGCTTCAATCCTACTTAAGACTTCAGCTCAAGGTGATGACGAAGACTCACTAGAAAAAGCGTCTGCACAGATGAAAGACATGAAAGCGTCTTCTAAAGGTGCAGCATCAGGAGCTGATGTAAACCTAGCGGATGTTAAAGCTGTTTATGTAGCGTGTGATGCGGGTATGGGTTCAAGTGCAATGGGTGCAGGTCTACTACGTAAGAAAGTAGCAACAGCTGGCCTAGACATTGAAGTGACCAACTACGCAATCAACAACCTACCGGCTGATTCGCAAATCGTTATTACGCATAAAGACCTAACAGACCGTGCTCGTAGCACTGTGCCAGGTGCGATGCATATGTCTCTAAGCAACTTCCTAGACGGCGGCGTATACGACCAACTAGTTGCTGAACTTGTCGATGCTCAAAGTGGTGAAGCGAAAGTAGAAGCTCCGGCTCCTGCAGCAGCGCCAGCACAAGAAGGCAACAAGCTTGCACTGACAGACGACAGCATCTTCCTTGGCCTTAAAGCGACTCAAAAAGAAGACGCAATCAAGTTTGCTGGCGAACAATTAGTAAAACTTGGCAACGTATCACCAGAATATGTAGATGGCATGTTTGCTCGTGAAGAGCTTGTGTCTACTTACCTAGGTGAGTCTATCGCTGTACCACACGGCACAATCGAAGCGAAACAATATGTACAAAAAACCGGCATTGTTTTCTGTCAGTACCCTGAAGGTATTCAGTGGGGCGAAGATGAAGATGATATCGCGAAGATGGTTATCGGTATTGCCGCACAAGGCGATGAGCACAACATGGTGCTGATGGCTATTACCAATTCACTCGATGATGAAGAAGCTGTGGAATGCTTACAGAACACAACAAACCCTGCTGATGTTCTACGTATTCTCAACGGAAACTAAAAAGCTCTAGTCAAGCTCCTGAGTGAAGGAGGCCAGTATCCCCCTACTGGCCTCATTTCGGTCTTAATCTTTCTTACAAGATTCAGTCTGAATAGCTTACTGCTTAATGCCTAGGGCACGTCGTCAAGGCATGTTGTTGAGCCGTTAGCTATCTAGATTCAAATATTTATAAGGTCAAAATTATGAAAGCGTTACATTTTGGTGCAGGTAATATCGGTCGTGGTTTCATTGGTAAGCTTCTTTCTGATGCAGGTATGAAGGTTACGTTTGCTGACGTAAATGAAACGGTTGTAAATGCGTTAATTGAACGCCAAGAATACCCAGTTAAGATTGTTGGCGAAGAGTGTGTTGTCGAAGTGGTTAAGAACGTGACAGCAGTAAACTCAGCGACAAGCGCTGTAGTAGATTGCATCGCTGAGTCTGATCTTGTGACGACAGCCGTTGGCCCTACTGTTCTTAAAATCATCTCTAAATCTATCGCTCAAGGCATTGAAAAGCGTGCAGCAGCAAACAACACGGCACCAATGAACATTATCGCGGCAGAGAATATGGTTCGCGGTACTAGCCAATTAAAAGCAGCAGTGTTAGAGCACCTTTCTGATGAAATGAAAGCCTTTACTGAAGAGCACATTGGCTTTGTAGATTCAGCGGTCGACCGTATTGTTCCACCGGCAGAAGCGGGCGAAACAGATCCTCTAGCCGTAACCGTTGAAACGTTCAGCGAGTGGATCGTAGATCAAACACAATTTAAGGGGGAGATTCCGAACATCCCAGGTATGGAATGCACTGACAACCTAATGGCTTTCGTTGAGCGTAAACTGTTCACGCTAAATACGGGTCACTTGGTAACGGCATACCTTGGTGTGCTTGCGGGTCACGAAACCATTAAAGACTCTATCGAAGATGACGTAATCCGAGCTGAAGTAACAGCAACGATGGAAGAGAGTGGTGCGGTTCTAATTAAGCGTTACGGCTTTGATCCAGAAGCTCACGCTGCCTACATCCAAAAGATTCTTGGTCGTTTTGCTAACCCGTTCCTACGTGATGAAGTAGACCGTGTTGGCCGTCAGCCAATTCGTAAACTGAGCCCACAAGACCGCCTAGTTAAGCCTCTGAATGGCACATTAGAGTACGGCCTACCGAATGTTCACTTAGTAAAAGCAATCGCAGCTGCGTTCCATTACAAGAATGAAGACGACCCACAAGCGGTTGAACTTCAAGCAATGTTCGCAGAAAAAGGGTTTGCTGAGACATTAGCGCATTATTCTGAGCTGAATAGTGACTCAGAAGTTGTTAAACTAGCGGAAGAAGCTTATCTAGCATTGAAATGATAAACCATCAAAGTGCCACACCAGTGGCACTTTATTCTTTTAGAGCAACCATGCCCATACATACAACACACGAATCAGATTTACTTGAAGAACTAGCCGAATCAGCTAATGCTGCGGAGTGCCTGTTGTGCGCCTACGATGTCTTAGAAGACATGCTGGACGCTTTGTTGAAAAGTATCTTCTATAAAGATGACTACGCAGTAAAATTTGTTGTTGACCCTCTCCTTACCACTGATGGCCCTTTAGGCGAAATTCTTGTTCGAACAAAACTATTGTTAGGGCTAGGCGTGATCAGTAAAGAGGTGTATGACGATATTGAAGTTTTCGTTACTCTAAAAGAGTGGGTAAATATTCAAGAAGGTCAGGTAAATTTCTGGGACCAAGATGTCGTTTTTGAACTTAATCGTATAAATGCTATTCAAAAAATGATGCCAATCGACTATGACCCGGAGTTGGTCGAAGGCATGTCTGATGATATGAAGCGGATGTTTTTAGAGCGTCACTTTCAAAAAGTGCGCTCTACGATAGTGCTAGCGGTTAATGATATACATCAGCAGTTAGCGAAAGAGAATGTGCTGACCTCTTAAGCTATCTCTAGGTAGTGAAAGTAAGCTCGGTGCTATTTATGATCTACTTTTGTCAACCACAGATCACACTGATCGATGAGCTCTTGCAAAAATTGTGTTGGGTTCGCAAGTTTCTCATTTCCTTTTACACTTGTTGTCGTTACCTGCCAAAAACTCAGTGAGACTAGGTTTCTTTTGTATAGGAACTCATTTAACTCTGCTGATGAAAGCGCAAGGGTCTCCCCAAACACATCATATAACTGTTGTATAACTGGCTTTAGCTCTGTGATAGTGCCTTTCAGAAACTGCTCTGAAGTCAGGTTTTCAATGGCTTGGGTATCACTAGAACTGTTTTGTTTACAAAGTGCTCTAATCGACTGGTAGAGTGAGTTTTCCAATCTTTGTACTGAAAGCAGAGCTTTTCCAAGTAGAGATAGTTGTTCATTGCTTAGGTTAGTTGTGTCTGTCATTTAAGTCAGTTCCTAATAAATTGAAGTCTGTTTTACCTGAATTTTGAGCTAGCTTGTTCGGGCGTATAGGTGTCTGCATTGAAAATAATATAGTCACCGCTTATCAATTTTTCACATTGAATTTGTCCTTTAAAGCCAATGCTGCACAGTTTTTTTAGCAAGTGTGGCTTGGCGTTATCGTAGACAATATTTAAAAAAGGAAGGTGGTTAGAGTGAACTACGTTATGTAGATTAAACTCTTCTAATGCCTCTGAGAGGTGATCACTGTCAGTCAGTTCGATGACCTCGACAATTTCATTCAACAACATGTCTATTTCCATATTTTTTAGTTGATAGCGATTGTGACATAAAAAAAAAACCACTTCCGATAGAAGAAGTGGTTTTAATTCTACAATCAAGATCTACATCAAATTATAGGTCTTGAATGTTCTCAGCTTCTAGCTCTTGGAAGTAGCGAAGAGTCTTAACTTTTAGCTCTTGTTGAGCTGGCTCATCAGCAACGATGATAGCTTTACGGTGCATCTGTAGAGCGGTAACAGTCCACATGTGGTTTACAGAACCTTCGATAGCCATTTGAAGCGCTTGCGCTTTGTTGTGGCCTAGAGAAAGGATCATTACTTCTTCAGAATCTAGAAGAGTAGCAACACCGATAGTTAGTGCGTATTTAGGAACTTGGTTGATGTCGCCATCGAAGAAACGAGAGTTCGCGATACGAGTGTCTTCAGTCAACGTTTTGATACGAGTGCGTGAAGATAGAGAAGAACCTGGCTCATTGAACGCGATGTGACCGTCGATGCCTACGCCGCCCATGAACAGGTTGATTTTTCCGTATGAACGGATTTTTTCTTCGTATGCTGCACAGTGAGCATCGATGTCTTCAGCTTTGCCGTCTAGCAGGTTGATGTTTTCTGCTTGGATATCAACGTGGTTGAAAAAGTTCTCGTGCATGAATGTGCGGTAAGACTCTGGGTGGTTAGGGTCGATACCAACGTACTCATCCATGTTGAATGTTACAACGTGCTTGAAGCTTACTTCGCCAGCTTTGTAAAGTTCAATTAGCTCAGCGTAAGTAGTTAGAGGTGTGCTACCAGTAGGAAGACCTAGTACAAATGGACGCTCAGCAGTTGGAGCGAATTTGTTGATCGAATCTGCGATATGACGAGCAGCCCATTTACCTACTTTTGCTTTGTTGCTTAATGGAATAAGTCTCATTGATTTTGCCCCTAGAAATTAAATATTATAGTGTTCTGAAACATTAATTCGCATTATAAAATAAGTTATCAGATTCCGCTATTGTTTTAGGTCAAGTTTTTGCCTTTTTGATCATATCTGTGATTGGAATTCTCAAAATTGCACAATTATTGTATGGATATTTGGTGGCGTTAAACAAGATTAATACGTTTGTCATATATCGTCGGATGGATTTGATTCAGGGGCTGAAGGATCAACAAACTTTATTGGATGAAGAGTAAGGGGGCAATGAAAATACGATCAAAGTATGGTGGCTATGTGGCACTGCCGTACAAAAAATAAGGAAGTTTCGCCGACAGGCGTGAATTATCATGGGTATATTTAAGAATAGTGATTATTCAAAGGTATCACTATGAATTTTATATAAATATTGGTAAAACTGGACAGGTTGGCTAAACTTATTAATTACGAAGAAGATGCGAGTTTATTTTAAGTTCCCGCTAATCCGAGATGAACCCAAAAAAAGCTCAAAGTGATGAGGTATCACTTTGAGCTGTTTTGCTAATCTTCTAACACTAACTCTCTTTCGTATTCTTCCCGAGAAACTTCGCTGCGTTTGCAGCCGTTTAGGGTATGAAAGCGACGGCGTCCACGAGCCAGTTGAATGTACTTCAACCAAACACGCTCTAACTTGGACTTCGCCTTATGAGGGTGAGACAACACTTTGATGAAGTGTTTTTCTTCTGAGTTGCTTGGCGAAAGTTCGCCAGTCTCAAGTGCAAGCATAGTGTCACCAAACAAGGTTAGGATTTCCTCTTCTGAAAGAGTAAAATCACCCGACTTAGCAAACCCTCGTGGGAATTTAATGGTGTCATAAAAACGTTTTTTTCCGTGTCGGAATTCGGTCTCAGACATATCAGCCTCAGTAATGTGGTTAGATAGAAATTAGTGTTTATTGCTCACGCGAAAATATTGTTAAAAGGCTAAAATAGGAAACAAAACGTTTTTGCCTTTACGATAAACAATCCTAGATCGGCTAGTTAGCAGATTTATTACAGAGATGTATTTTTGATGGATGTGAAAGTATTTAGAACCTTTCTTGAGGTTGCAAGGGTGCGCCACTTTGGGCGTGCAGCTGAAAACTTGTATTTAACACAAGCAGCGGTGAGTGCGCGGATCAAACAGCTTGAAGGCTACTTTGATACTCAGCTCTTCATTCGTGACCGCAATAACATCAAGCTGACCTCTTCTGGTGAGCGTTTGATTGGTTATGCTGAAGTGATGGTATCCACCTTACAACAAGCCAAATTTGAGCTGTCGTTAGAAAGTGGAAAAGCGTTGCAGTTAACACTGGGTGGCACACCGAATATCTGGGATGCGTATCTACAAAACTGCTTAAGTGTGGTGACCGACTCTTTCGGTGGCTACGGCTTTATGGCCGAGGTGATGGGTCGCGAACAACTGAACCGCAATTTGCTAGAGCGAACGCTAGATATGGCTTTCGCTTTTGATCAGATCAAAGCGGAAGAGCTGAACTGTAAAAAAGTCGCTGATTTGGTTTTGGTGTTGGTATCAACGCAGCAAGATGACCTGGAATCTGTATTCCAACATAAATACGTTTATGTCGATTGGGGAACACGCTTCGGTTCTGAACACGCCGAGCGTCACCCTAAAGTTCCAGCACCGTATCTACGTACCTCTACAGCACGTATTGCGCTCGATTTTATTTTAGAGAAAGGTGGCAGTGCGTATTTACCTGTTTCTATGGTTGAACCTTTTATCGAGTCGGGTCAATTGCACAAGGTCAAAGGGGTTGAAGACTGGTATCGCCCAATTTACCTGAGCTACCGTAAAAGCAGTACTTCGGTTGATGCTATTATTCAGGTTGAGAAGTTGGTTAATGAAATTGACCCTTCGACTGCCTACACGTTGCAACAAGCCGCTGAACAAACACCAGAGTAACAGCTGTTTCTGTAACCAATATGCTTTGTTGATTAAATAAAAATGGCTCCTAACTAGTTATATAGTTGGGAGCCATTTTTGTTTTTAAACCAGAGATGATTTTCTTTTCCAAATCAGAGATAACCCTAACTCGGATAAAACCGTTTAAGCCTGGTATGCGTAACCTTTTTTAAAAGCCCTATCACTTCAAAGCACTATTCTTCGAAAATTCTATAGATTCATTAGATTCTCGATAGACTCTTCAAGAGAGTGTGACATGTAAGAATGGATTTGATTGCCATCCGTTGCGTCAATCTCAATCTTAGAAATCCCCTTATCCGCTTCGTCTTCAAGAAAGCTGAGAGACTGCTCGACTGATTGACTGGTGAGAACCTGTTGGTTTGATAAAACAATACGACACGTGTGAAGAACCATAGCCTTTTCCTTTTTATATTCGACAGGTCTCTGCATCTTAGTGTGCTAAGTACCTATCGTTGACGTTGTGAGAAGAGTTTCTTCTCAAGGTTAAATTTAGTCGAATTGCGTAAAAAGAAAACCCTTTTTTGTGATTTATCTAACCTTCAGTTCCGAAAGTGGCTAGCGACAATGACAGTTCACGGTAAACTTTTAGGTATCGGAGTAAAAATTATGGCAAATGGGAAGAGCACAGCATGTCGAGAAATATTCATCACAACAGTACGTTAACGAGTGAGCAGTGTCATTTAGCTCGATACGCGCGAGATGCTCGCTTTGATGGGATGTTTTTTACGGCGGTAAAAACAACCGGAATTTTTTGTCGTCCGATTTGCCCGGCAAGCCCGCCCAAAGAAGAAAATGTCGAGTATTTTTCTCATCAAGCTCAGGCATTGAAAGCGGGTTATCGCCCTTGTTTACGTTGTCGTCCAGACAGCGCGCCTTTTTCTCCGGCTTGGAAAGGTGTTGAAACGACTTTCTTGCGTGCTTTACAGTTGATTGATCATGGTGCGCTGAACTCAGGGTCAATCGTCGACCTTGCCACTCGATTAGGTATTTCAGACCGCTATTTACGAACCTTATTCGATAATTACATCGGCGTATCACCAAAGCAATATAGCCTTTATAGCCAATTGATGTTTGCCAAGCAGTTACTGCACACCAGTAGCATGAGCATTACCGATGTCGGCTTTGCGAGTGGCTTTAATAGCACGCGCCGCTTCAATGATGCCTTTCAAAAAGAGCTGCAGCTCTCGCCAAGTCAAATCCGAAGAGCTAAGCCAAGTAACAATCTAAGTAATCATATCCAACTCAGTTTCCATGGCCCGTTGGACTGGGATCATTTGCTGGGCTTTTATCGACGACGAATGATCGAAGGCTTAGAAGAGGTGGGCGACGGTTATTACCAACGCACAGTGAACGTGAACGGCTCGAAGGGCTGGTTCAAGGCCACTTTAGCCAAAGAGAGCAGCTTGGATATTGAGTTTGAGTTGGATGATATGAGCCAATTAAGAAGTTTGATCGCCAATATTCGACGTATGTTCGACCTTGATGTTGATATCAGCAAAGTTGAAGATTTCTTTAGCACCATTGATCCCAACTTGGTGGCTAAGAGTGGTATTCGTATCCCTGGTGTGTGGAGTGCTTGGGAAGCCGGAGTAAGAGCGATTCTCGGGCAGCAAGTCTCGGTAACAGCGGCCATTGGTCAGCTTAACTTGTTGGTGCGAGAGCTCTCTGGTTCATATCAGGTTTCTGATTTACAAGAGCAAGCTAATTCACAAGATTGCTCTGACTTACAACAAATAGCTGATGCATCAGAGAAAGCGTATTTCCCTACACCTAAACAAATAGCTGATGCTGATGTGAGCTTTCTAAGAATGCCTGGAAGTCGTAAGGAAACCTTAAAGCGTTTTGCCCAATACATGGTCGATAACGAAGCTGAGCATCCTTCTAAGTGGATTGACCTCAAAGGTATTGGTCCTTGGACGATTCAATATGCGCTGCTGCGCGGGCTCAGTGAACCTAACCACTTGCTAGTAGGCGATTTGGTGGTGAAGAAATTCATCGAGCATCGCCCTACCATTAATACAGAGAGTGTTTCGCCTTGGGGAAGTTACGCCACGTTCCATTGTTGGAATCAGTCTTAAACGATGTTTCAAGTGGAATAGAGATACCTCTCTGATATAGAAGCAATGAATAAACATCGGAATTACCAAGCTAGGAGAGATTATGACTAACCGTTTTACTTACTACGAGAGCCCTCTGGGCACCGTGACTTTACAGGCGAGCGATGAGGGGCTGTTAGGCCTTTGGTTTGAAACTCACACTACCAAGCCTGAACAGTTAGGTGTTCAAGATGATAGATTTCCGATCTTTGCGTTGGCTATCAAACAGCTCAATCGTTATTTTGCTGGTGAAGCTATCCAGTTTTCTGTGCCTATCGCAGCCAAGGGCACTCCGTTTCAGCAGTCGGTTTGGCAAGCGCTGATGACCATTCCTTATGGAGAAACATGGAGCTATGCTCAATTAGCTGATGCGATTGGTAACCCAAAAGCGGTGCGTGCAGTGGGTTTGGCGAATGGCAAAAATCCGGTGTCTGTGATTGTGCCGTGTCATCGTGTGATAGGTAAAAATGGAAAGCTGACGGGTTATGCGGGTGGCGTAGAACGTAAACAACGCTTGTTAGTAATTGAGGGAAGAAAACAAACTTAGAAAGCTACTTAGCTAGCGACTTGAAACTCTGTTCTGTCGGTTAAGGTTGAAGGTTTGTACGACTGAGGAGGAATATTAAGAGGCCTCAAGCGTGACTCTGCAATAAAAACGTGACTTTGCAATAAATTCGCCACTTTCTGGAAAATAATGATTTGGTTGCATATTATTTAGCCATGTTTTTTAGGCAAGGATGCCCAAATGAATAACCATCATTTTCTGATAATAGCTTTCACTAGTGTGTTATTGCTGACCGGTTGTTTAACTGATACTAGTCGCCCCTTTGAAGTACCGCAGCTTGTTTTGTTCAAAGGGATGTATGAGAACGCGGACGATAACAGCTATCTACTTTTTGAGTCAGGACAAATGACCTATCAAACAATCGGTAACACGGTCACTAGAACTTATCGTATTGAAAATGATTTGATTAACATCGAGTTGAATTCAGGAAATAGCCGAGTGGATTCTGGGCTGATGATGCGTATTCAACAAGAAGGAGCAGTGTTAACCTGCAACCAGTGTCCAGCAGTGCAGTTAAGCAACGTCTGGACACGTGTTGAAAAGCCTTTAGTTGATTCCCCTTTAGACTAGAACATATCACCGTTCAGCCATAGGTGAGCGGCGATACTGACCCCATAACCAATCATGATTACTGGCATCCATTTTAAGTGGCCAAAAAAAGTGTACTTACCATGTGCAGCCCCCATTAATGCCACACCAGCGGCACTACCAATAGACAATAAGCTGCCGCCAACGCCCGCGGTTAGGGTGATCAGTAGCCAGTTGCCCATCGACATTTGGGGTTCCATGGATAACACGGCAAACATCACCGGAATGTTATCGACAATAGCCGATAAGATCCCCACCATGACGTTGGCCCAAATTGGATCCCACTGGCTATACATCACGCCCGAAGCTAATTCCAAGTAACCAAGTAGACTCAAGCCACCGACACACATTACCACGCCGTAGAAGAACAAAAGCGTGTCCCATTCGGCATGAGACACTCTTCGAAATACATCGAACGGCACAACAGAACCGAGTCGCTTCAGGGTGCCTTCATCGTTATTGGCGATCGCCACCGCTTTTTTCTTCGCGAGTGAGTTGGGTAAAGTCTTACGTAAGTAATAACCAAAGAACTGCAGATAGGCGAGTCCCATCATCATGCCCATTACTGGAGGGAAGTGGAGTACGGCATGGAAAGCAACCGCGGTCGCTATTGTCATGATGAACAAGAATACGATGCGCCTCGCACCACGTTTTAATTCAACGTGTTGATGGACTGTGTCGGGTTGAGTGGTAGGTACAAAGTAAGACATGATCAACGCAGGGACGAGGTAATTCATCACCGAAGGAATAAACAAAGGAATAAACTCACTAAAACTCACATAACCAGCCTGCCACACCATGAGCGTTGTGATGTCTCCGAATGGACTGAATGCGCCGCCAGCATTGGCGGCTATCACGATATTCACGCAGGCTAGGTTGACGAATTTAGGGTTAGAACCTGCCACTTTAAGAACCACAGCGCACATCAATAGAGCTGTCGTGAGGTTGTCGGCGATAGGTGAGATAAAGAAGGCCAGAATACCGGTTATCCAGAACAAAGAGCGAAAGTTAAAGCCTTTGCCTACCATCCACGCTTGCAGCGCATCAAACAGTCTCCTCTCTTCCATGGCGCTAATGTATGTCATGGCGACGAGTAGAAAGAGTAATAGCTCGGCATATTCCAGCAGGTTGTGTTCGAGCGCTTGTTTGGCGACTTCAACAAGGTTGTGTTCTTGGTAAGTGAAACCAATGATTATCCAGATCAGGCCTGCAGCAAGCAAAACGGGTTTGGACTTTCGGAGCTTTAGGTATTCTTCCATCATCACCACGATGTAGGCGACAACGAAAATGGTCAGCGACAAGTAGCCAGCGAACGAGCTAGTTAGCTTGAGCGGTTCTCCTAACTGAGAAGTGGCAGCGCCTGCTACCGTGGAAAAAAATAACAAAGAGAGAACAGCAGAAAGCTGGATACCTAACATGGATTACGCTCCGAAGTTAATAAGTTATTAACACGGGTAAAAGCGTAGACCTAAATAACCATGTGCAGTGTGATAGATATCTTAATAATTCAATAGATTATATAGAAAACAGTAGATTGGGTGAAAACGTGAGATCACGATGAAAGATTTCTTTGAGCTTTCTATTCGAAGCCTGATTATTGTGGCGATTATGTGCGTTTTTGGTTGCGGTGTTGAAGCTAGGTTTGTTTAGTTTTGTATGAGAAATATTCTAATTTTTTTAGCGTATACCTCTACTTTAAAATTTGAATCACAGTTTTATATGTTGCTTTGGTTCTTCTATTTAAACCGATGCACTATTTGATTTTGGTCATTAACCTTTTGCTCATTAGTTTGCACTATCTATACGTGTTCTGTTCCACATAAACGAGATGTATAGAGGTCCTTATGACTAATCCAACCAAAACCGATCGTAAAGTCACGATCGGCAGCTATATCGCACTCGCGTTCGCGATTGTGTTCTTTTCAGGCTTAATGCAGTCCAATGAATGGTATGGAGTGCTCGATTTTACGACGCTCAACGGTTCATTTGGTAAGGTCGCTTACGATGTGAGTGAGTCGGCTGATGGTATCCAAGCGGCAACGACGTCACTGCGTGGTAAAGGCGGTAGTGGTGCGCGCGACGGTTTCATTTTTGCATTGACACTTATTCCGACCGTGATGTTTGCATTGGGCATGATTAACGTACTTGAGCACTACGGTGCACTGGACGCGGCTCGTAAACTACTAACTCCACTACTTCGTCCTTTAATGGGCATTCCAGGTAACTCAGGCTTGGCACTGATTGCTTCTCTGCAAAGTACCGATGCGGGTGCTGCGATGACACGTCAGCTCAAAGATGAAGGGCATTTGACTAAGCGTGAAACCGATGTGTTCACCATGTTCCAGTTTACTGCGGGTGCGGCGATCGTTAACTTTTTCTCTTCAGGTGCGGTGTTGTTCACTCTAACGGCGATGGATGGTTCTTTGGCAGTGACATCGTCAATAGGTCTTGCTGTTGCGGTGATGTTTATCTTCAAGTTTGTTGGTGCGAACTTATTCCGCCTTTACCTCAATATTACTGAAGGTAAAGAAGACAAAACAAAATCAGACAAAGAACAAAAACTGGAAGAGGAAGTAGCATAATGAGCGAAGTTAAAGCAAAGAAACCAATGGTTACTGATATTTTCGTTGAAGGTGCTAAGAAAGGCTGGGTTATTGCTACAACCTCTACAGTACCTAATGTTCTGATGGCGTTTGTGATTATTAAGGCGTTGCAGATTACTGGTGCACTGGATCTGATGGGTAGTGTGTTTGCACCTATCATGGCGGTATTTGGTTTACCGGGCGAAGCGGCAGCAGTATTGATTGGCGCGTGGATGTCGATGGGTGGTGCAGTCGGTGTGGTTATCACGCTGTTTGACCAAGGCATTCTGAACGGCAACCATATTGCTATTTTGGCGCCAGCTATCTACTTGATGGGTTCTCAGGTGCAATATATGGGACGCATCATGGGACCAATTGGTACTGAAGGTCGTTATATCCCTGTGATGATCGCGATTTCAGTATTGAATGCGTTTGGTGCTATGTTTTTGATGAACATTATTTTGTAACGTGGCTTTGAACGGTTAGCTACTATTTGAACGATCAGTTACTAATAGCTTTTCGACGTTGAAAAAAGAAACCCCGTTTGGTTTTCACCAAACGGGGTTTATTCTTTTTCGTAGCCATCCTGCTACTGACGTTGTTACTTATTTTTTAATAAGGTCACGTATGCTCCTTGCATCGTTCCTTGATTTGGCTAAATCCTTTAACCTATCCAATCCATCGCCTTCCTAGCGGTGTCCATGCTAACTCATCATCCTGACAAGTGACTCTATCCTAGAGTAAAACTTCCTTGCTGATCACTCATCCTAAGCCATCAAATCTTCATCCTGAAGATACCTAATCCGTTAGGCTTTTCCTGTTCCTGCCAACTCCCTGTCGACATGAGTATTAAACACTTTGGAGGCTTTATTCGCAATTAGCCTTAGGAAATAAATATCCTCGTTAACTAAAATAAATATGCGTGGATTCATATAAAACAAGGGGTTGGGTTTGTAATTTTACTTTTTTCTGCGAAGCTTGACTGTGATCTCTTACGTTCGGTGTGAGAGATCTCTTACAAATTTTCGGGCGCGAATATCATTCGTTGTCGAACTCATCCGTCGATAGGTGAGCGAAATACGCTCAACAAACTCAAAGTAATAGGAAAATATAATGGTTACAGCACTTTACGCAGCCTTGCTGACGGTCGTAATGATTTGGTTGGCGATAGAAGTCATTAAGCAAAGACGAATCAATCTGGTTGCTCATGCAGATGGCGGTGTTGAGTCGCTACAGATAGCACGTTCCGCACAAAGTAATGCAATGGATTACATCCCAATTACGGTTATTTTGATGGGCTTTTTGGAGATGAATGGTGCCAGTGTGTGGCTTATTCATGCCATTGGTGTTGCATTTATTCTGGGGCGTGTGATTCATGCAAAAGGTATTCTGGCAAAAAACTTAAAGGGTAGAAAAGTGGGCATGGTGTTGACGCTTATCTGCATGATCTCTTTGATTGTCCTAAACTTAGCTTACCTACCTTTTGATAAAATGTTCTAGGGAGCATTATGGCATTGCGCCTTCCTCCTGCTTGGGCGATTGTCCTTGCAGGTCTCATACTGAACGTCATGGCTATTGTCATGTCGAGCTTGGTGCTCGACAAAATTGAAGCGGAAAAATCGGAATACAACGATCGTAAATACGGCAATGTGTACTCAATACAACTGGCCTGGAATACGATCGAAACCTTAGAGCGCAAGCGTGAAGCCATTCTGATCCACCTAGATAAACCCTCAACAGAAACCGCTCAACCTGCCACCATCCTCGATGAAGCGCTGCGCGGCCAACTCCGGAGTTGGGTGAGTGAGGAGGTGCCAGCCATCTCGTTGGCTAATTTACCCAAGCTTATGATGCTGATAAACAGTGCTCAAGAAGCCCAACGAGCACGAATTGATGACTACTATTTGGATAATCTGACCTTGGTTGAATTAATCCAAAGGCTCGATGAAAAAATGGCTTTCTACAAGAATATCGCCCTGTTTCTTCAGGTGTTTGGTTTAGCACTTATCTTAGCTCGCGACCTCGCTAGAAGGCCTTAGTATTTATCTATTTACTTACTTATTTACTTCGCCACCTAGTTATCTACCCATCGACTGGTATCGCTAGCGAGATTCACTTGGCAGGTTAGGGTGCTGCTGGCCTTGGTACTTCTGTAATTGTTCTTTTAGTCCTTTAAACGTGCTCAGTGCACTATCAATCGATAATTTGTTCATTAACCAATTTGGCAGGATGCCACCTGCGTTCGCGTAAGCGGTATAGGTGATATAGGTATTACCATTTGTCAGCGGTTGCAGGGTCCATAAGGCATCTACATCATAAATTCGAATGTACCCCGACTCTTTCGTCAAATAATCAGACGCATCCTTGATCGACAAGACAAACTGCCCATCCTCGATGCTGTATTTTGAGTAGGTCACCATATCGCGATCTCTGGCAGGCCAAGGCGCTTTGAACTGGGTATAGACGATATTTTCATCCTCAGATATCTGCATCAAAACACGACTTTCCGATACGTTATCTATCCAGTTTGGCACGTTCGCGCTGTCTTCCAATAACAGCAAAAAACCAGAATAAGTGGTGGGCGTTTGCATTTGTGCTCGTATTTCTACCAAGCCTTCAGTGTGAGGTCTCTTATCAATGATGATGCCATCTTCACTTTTTACGAACTGCCATGGAGCAGCGTAAGTCAGTGTTGATAAAGCATAGAGTCCGATTGCTAAAATCCTAAGTAATATCATTATTCTTCCATGAAAAGAAAAGCTTATCTTTAGGAGTATAGAATAAAAATGGTTTTGATTCGTGCTGAAATCGCACTGATTTATCTCTGATTTGAGCGTTACATCGCTGTTATCTTGGTGTTATCAATAATTGGCTGCTTATTTGTATTTGAGCCGTGAAAATCAAAACGGAAGCGTTCGGTCGCTTCCGTTTTGTTAGTGGGCAAAGGATAAACGTTGAAGGCTAGAACCTAGCTCTTAGAACTTAAAGCTTGTAGGCTTCCACGGTTTTTATAGTGGTCCAATTGCTGTTGGCGTCTTGGATGAATTCTTGCGTATTCTCCAGCCAACGCTTTTGAACTGACTTATCTAAGTTTAAGTACAGCTTCCCACCTTCTACTTTCCAAGCTAGTGGGTCCGTTTCAAATTTCTTACCCATTGCCACACCAAAGGCACAATAGCCACCATATTGAGGCGCATAAGCCGATGGGTTAGATCGGAATTCATCTCGGTTTTCACTGCTCACAAAGTTATAAATCGCATTCTTATAAGTCGCTGTGAATTCAGATGTGCCTTTAACTGGCCCCTCATTGGCAAAGTAAGCAACAGGGTCATAACCTTTAATGGCGAGATCATTGTTGTCGACACTCATATCAAGGTCTGCTGCCATTAACGAAAAGCTGGTTCCTAGTAACGCGGCCAATAGAGTGATTTTTTGACTGGTCGATTTCATGTGTGACATATCAAGTTCCTTGTCAGTGTTGGTTATTTTGTTTGAAGTAATTTAGCCCACTTGTCCGGTCTATAAAGGGACAAAAGAACTAAAAACTAAGCGAATCGTTCGGAGGGTGCATGGATCTGCTGTCACAATTAATGGAACACTTCTCGATACGCACTGGCGTTTTCTATTCTGGAAACCTGTGTGGGGTGTCGTCATTTAACGCGCAACAAGGCAAAGAAGGGCACCTTCATGTATTAAGCTCGGGGGAGTTGACCTTGTCTGGTGCTCATACGGAATGCCGGCTGCTTTCTCAGCCCTGTATTATTTACCTGCCGAATACCACACCACATGCAATTGAAGGTGTGGGAGAGGGTGCAGAGCTTGTGTGTGCGAACGTGGAGTATCGTTCAGGGCAGATGAATCCTTTATTATCGGCTCTGCCCGACATGATAGTGATTCCGTTTGAAGATGCACCGAACTTAATGCCTGTGATTGAGGTGCTGTTTCGAGAGTCGGGGCAAGCATCTTCAGGACAACAATCGTCAGGGCAGCAATACCTAATGGACAAGTTGAGTGATGCGTTGATGGCGTTGATTTTTCGTCATCTCATTGAACAACAAAAAATCGATAGCGGCGTTTTCTCTGCTCTTGCACACCCAAGGCTTGCTACTGTGGTGACGGCTATTCACCGGTTGCCTGCTCGTCACTTTTCGGTTGCAGAAATGGCGTCATTGTCTGCGATGTCTCGTACTCAGTTTATTGAGGCGTTCAAGCGTGAGGTGGGTGAAACACCGGGAGATTACGTGCAAAAGTGGCGCGTTTCCGTTGCTCAATCTCTGCTACTGCAAAATAAGCCCATCAACTGGATTGCCGATGAAGTCGGTTACAGCAGTTATTCAGGTTTCTCACGCGCATTTCAGCATGTATCGGGTGTGTCACCACGTCAGTGGTTAAAAGAGAGTAACGCATAAGAGGGAAAGGGATGTTGGAGTTTAAAGTTGCCAGTGAAAGCGAGTTAGTGCTTTCACTGGCAAGGCGAACCTCGTTGCAGAAAAGAATGTTGCATCATCAAGGCAAATTACAGACTGAGGGGTTTCACTAGGCCTGTAATACGTCGTTGGCTAGATGAGCACTAACGAAGTAACCAGTGGCGCAGTGGCGTTTTTTCTATACCAGCGATCAATATAAAGCTCAGGGTAAAGGTGCCGAAGAACACGGTGATGTCTTTAGCGAGCTCAGTGATGCCCAATACTCCGCAGACATTGAACAGTAAAATAATGATCAGCAGATGGCAAACGTAAATACCCAGCATACGATTCGAGATAGCGCGAACCCATGCGTAATCGCCGATGTTTGGATTAACTAAAAGCCACATGAACACACCAATCCCCCATAACGCTGTACCAAACAAGAAATCGTGAATATTAAAGGCGATATCAAATTGGGTTAGCCATGCCGCTTCGGCAAAGTGGATGACCATGCCTAACGCCAATAACCCTAATGCTTTGGCTGAGGACACTTTCCATTGATGCTGACGAATGAGGAAACCTAAGGTCACCATTAACGTGCTGAAGAACGGACCGTTACGTGTGAAGAAAGGGGCACTAAGGTCGGTTAAGCTTGTGTAGCTGCCCGCCAATACACCATAGACGTAAAGCAGAATGGCCACCGGCAGTAGAAGCTTATCGAGCTTCATCTCTACCATCAAGGCGATGATCAAAACCGCGCACACAAGGGCGGGAATGAACCATAAATGTACCAACCCACCCTCTAAGAAAGAGTTGAGTGGGGTATTCATTAAGAAACCCCAATAGCCTTCACGTTCACCTAGATAGCCAAATTCTTCTACTTTCGCGAGATTGAATGGCATCACTAAGCAAATGATGCTCCATGCCAACCAAACTTTGAGTAGTGGTTTAGAGTAATTGATGACGGTTTGCCACGGGGAGGCAGTCAGCTTGGGCTGAATAAGGTAACCGGAAATAAGGAAGAACAGAGGTACCGCAAAACGAGCGGTTTGGTTGAGCACATAACCGATCCAAGGCACTTCATCTATTTGCCAATAAGTGAGTGCCATTTGGCCGAGCAAACCAATGATCGCCAAGATAGCAATCACTCTGCCTAACTCGATACTGGCGATGTGTTGTGAAGGCGTATGTTGAACGGAAGACATATCAGATCTCTCAGTAAAATTTTTACGAAATCTAGCAGCCTTTATGCCCAACCAGTTAGTCCTAAATCAAGGCTTATGACCTTTGTTTCAAGGCTTGTGTCGGTTTTTTGAAGCTTGTCGCAGCTATATTAAATCCATTGCAGTGAGTGCAAATATACCTAGTGTACAAGTGATAAGAGAAACAACAGTAGTAAGAGCGATGATGTTAGCCGCGAGTGTTGAGTTTCCTCCCATCGCACGCGCCATAACATAGCTTGCCGCTGCCGTTGGTGCTGCGCTCATCAAGAAGATAAGTCCGAGATCGAGCCCTTCAAACCCTAAGTACCAGCCAGCCAGTGTAGTCAGTAAAGGTGACGCGATTAACTTGTAACTAGAGGCGAACCACGTAGACAACTTTTCTTGTTTAAGCGAACTAATATCTAGAGAACCACCAGTACAAAGTAGAGCCAAAGGCAAAGTCATGTTGGCAAAGTATTGCCCAGCATCAGTCACCATTTTTGGAATGGGAATTGAAAGTGCATAGAAGACGACTGCTAAGAAAATAGCGATGATTAACGGGTTTTTGGTGATGGACTTGGCGATCACTTTAATGGCTTTAGCGCCGGTGTCTTTGCCTTTGGGTGTCAGTGCTATCACGGCTTGAATATTATACAGCACGGTCAGAGATGCGACATAGATAGCAGCCAATGCCACGCCTTGGTTGCCATAAATATTAGCCACGTAGGCGAGGCCGATGATCGCGGTATTAGCGCGGAATCCACCCTGGATGATCACACCTTGATCTTTAGAGCTTTTGAATACTAACTTGGTTGAGAAAATCGTGAACAAGAAAAAGATAAAGTTAGCGATGACGCCAAACGCAACTAACGCGCTACTGGCTGAAAAGTTGTGATTCGATTGAACAATACTCAGAAATAGCATTGCGGGCAGGGTGACTTGAAATACCACCTTAGATGCGACATCAATGAAATTGTCATTGATTAAGCCGATTCGCTTGAGCATCACACCGAGAAACAGCATTAAACAGATAGGGCCTGTTACCGACGCCGAAAACGCAAACTGTTCCCAAAGTGTGTTCATTGTTTTTCCTTTGTTAGTCGATTTCAATTTCCTATGAATGCTGTCGCATTTTTCCACAGTTCTTTGATAAGACAAAATGAATACCAAGGGTTAAGTAAAAAATCTTGAAAAAAAGAACGAACGTGCTAAAAATAATGTATCAGATTTATTATTGGTGAATAATGAGCAAGGGAAAGATAACCAAAGAGTATATTTTGAGCCATGCATTCGCGCTTGCGAGTGAGAATGGGCTTGAGAGTTTGACGATTGGCGAGTTAGCCAAGCAGTGTGGCATGTCTAAGAGTGGCTTGTTTGCACACTTCAACTCTAAAGAAAACCTGCAACTCTCTGTACTCGAGTATTCCAACGCCATATTCACCGAAAGAGTCATCATTCCCGCAAGAGAGCTGGGAGATGGTGATATTGAAGCGAAATTGAAACAGCTGCTCGACAATTGGTTGGGCTGGAATCATTCGTTCCAAGGCAGCTGCATGTTTATTGATGCATGGAAAGATGCAGGCAGCGAAACGTCTGTGATTCAGAAGGCACTGCAGAAAACCATTTCAGTGTGGATTGATTACTTGACGATTCAGGTAGCAAAAGCGGTTGAGAGCAAACAGTTCAGGGCCGATTTAGATCCAAAACAGGCAACCTTTGAGTTATATGGCCTTTATTTGAGTGCGAACTTGTTCTACTCGTTACGAGGTCAACAAGCGAGCCACACCCATTTTTGGAGTGGTGTAGAACGCTTGGTAGCCAGTTGGAAAGCGGTTTAATACATACAGCAGGTTAACTCGTAAGCCACTTAGCTCGCAAATCATGAAGTTCGAAAATCATGGAATTCGCAAAGCATGTGACCTTGCTTAGTTAAGGTTTGCAAAAGATTTTAAGAGAAGTGGCGGCAAGCAGTCATAAATAGCGTTTTCGCCATTTTTTATACTAACAAATAGCACGGTCGTTCGATTTTAGGGCCGAGCTCGATCCGCCAACAATGATGGCGATACAAGGAACGGTCATGAGTGACAAAATCTATTTCAATACATCGAACAAATTTAGCTTCAAGCGTAGCTTGATTGGCGCTACAACCAATCTGCACTACATTTTAGCGCCAAGTCATGCGAAGAAAACGGCACGTAAGCTGCTGCTCACTCCAATGCGTACTGAGCAGAAAAATGCCGATCCGCAAGGGCTGGTCAAGAGTGAAATCAATGGTCGTGATGGTGTTTTAAAAACCTACTCTTTGGGTACCGGTCCAGTTTGGGTGTTAACTCATGGTTGGTCAGGCACCGCGAGTCAGTTCTTTCCTTTAATGGAACATATCGCAGCTAAAGGTTTTACGGCTCTAGCTTACGATCATCCTGCTCATGGTGGCAGTGATGGGGTACATGGTCATATCCCTGCGTTTGTGAACGGTCTTGAAGCCATTCTCGATTCAGTGGGAGAGGTAGCAGGTTTGGTCGGTCATAGCATGGGTACCGCTTCTGCATTGGAATGTAAGCACGTTAAATTGGAAAACAAGCCGTTATTGCTGATTGCACCTGTACTGGATTATCTAGAAAACCTATTTGGCAGTGTTGCTCGTTCTGGTTACTCAATGAAACTGTTTGAGGCGGTAGTCGGAGAAGTAGAAGAGCAGTTTAACTACCCAATTCAGTCTGTGGATCCCTATGGAAAGCTAGCGCTTCGTGAGTCTCAGACGATCATTGTTCATGATGAGCAAGACAAGTTTACTAAGTTTGATGTCTCTCAGCGTGCAGCTAATGAAATGGATCGTGTCACCTTAATCGCGACTCAAGGTCAAGGCCACGGACGAGTGATGAAGTGCCCGCAAGTGTTCGAGAGCTTTGATAACTTGATTGGCTAAGCTTAACGAGCGCAAGTCAGTAGAACGCCAGTTAAGAAAACAAATAATAAAAAGGCCAACCAGATATTCTCTGGTTGGCCTTTGATTTAGGGATTTAGTTGATGCTTAGTCAGTATTTAACTAAGCACTATTTTTAGTTAGCAGCTTGCTGGACCGATCTCTTTCCACACGCCCCATTGGCCTGTCGTTGTTGGATCTTCACCTGTTGTCCACCACTTCGCTTCCCAAACTTTACCGTCTTGAGTCACTTGATCACCGCCATTGTAGACCGCGCCTGAATCCCAAGCGTTAGTACACGTACCGCCGCCTGTGGTTTTCTTCAGGACTTTCACTGAAGTAGCCGCGACTGATGTATCTGTACCATCACTCACTGTCACAGAGAAGTTCAGTACCGTGTCTTGCGTGTATTCCGCCGCGACAAAGCTTACTGAAGCGCCTTGAACAGTAGCATCAATACCTGCAGGTACATCCCACGTGAAGGACAGCGTGTCTTGGTCTGCATCGCTCGAAGCTGAAGCATCAACCACGACTACATCACCCGAATTCACTTCAGTCGGAGCCGTAACCACAGCTACTGGAGCGGTATTAACTGGACCTGTGTCTTTAGGGTTTACCGTTACCACAACGGTGTCGGTGGACGTTGCGCCTTCGTTGTCTGTTACGGTTAGGCTGAATGTCAGAGTCTCTTGTTGTGTGACTTCCACTACATCGAAACTCGCAACAGCCGCATTCGCGCTGGCCAGAGTTACCGCCGTTCCGCTTACTTGTGACCAAGCGTAGCTCGCAATTGTACCGTCGCTGTCTTTTGAAGCGCTGCCATCTAGAGAAACAGAAGCAGGGCCTTCAACCGATTGATCTGCGCCCGCTGCTGCGGTTGGTTTACGGTTTACAGGGTCAGTAGTTCCAACTGCTAGACCTTCATGCATCGCATTTAGGATATCGCCGTTATCCGCATCAATTTCCCAAGAGAATAGACCCGCAAGGCCAAGGCTACGAACGTATGCGCCTTTTGCTTTCACTGAGCGGTCATCATCAAATGTGATCAACTTGCCTGAAGTACGGTTCCAAACGTAAGGCGCATCTGCCATTTCGTCGTAGCCATATTCAAAGCCGTTGATGCCTTGGTTGTTTGCACCAAGCATGTTCGCTTTTATGCCTTTGTAGTCAATAACGCCATCTTCCCATACGCCTTGCGCAGAGCTGCCGGTTAGTTTGCCATTACCCACGCCTGTCATTGGATCGCTAGGATCTGAAAGTGATGACGGTAATACGCCCTCCCAACCACGACCGTACATTGCTGTACCAACCACAAGTTTGTTCGCTGGAACGCCTTGCGCAAGAAGCAATTGGATGCCGTTGTCTGTAGTGTAAGCAGGGCCAGTGTACTGTTCGCCATTTTCATCAAGGCCTGTGCCATCACATTGGCCAGGGCGCATGAAGTTACCGCAGTTGAGTGCTGTTTGGTGACCTAAGACGTTGTTCCAACCGCCGTAGAAGTCGTAAGTCATTGCGAAGATGTAATCCATGTATTGGATAGCATCGCCGTAGTTCACGTCTTCAATCTTATCGTGACCAACACCGATCGCTGATGTTAGCTCGTAAGTACGGCCGTTCTCAGCTTCTAGCTCATCCAACATAACGCGCAGTTCTGCCATCAATGCAATGTAAGCAGGGCCGTCATTCACAGGGTCACCAAGATCGGGAGCAGCACCGCCTCCACCTGGGAATTCCCAGTCAATATCGACACCATCGTAGAACTTCCATGTATTTAGGAACTTCTTAACCGATGCAACGAACGTGTCGCGGTTCGCTTTTGTAGTGAAATCGAAGAACGGGTCAGACAGTGTCCAACCACCAATTGATGGAATGATTTTCAAGTCTGGATTGCGCTGTTTTAGCGCCATCATCATTGCGTAGTTACCCTTGATAGGTGAGCTGTATTCGTGCCCAGCTTGCGGGAAACTTTTTTGGAAAGCTGCCCAAGGGTCATGAATCACCACTTCGTAATCGTTTACACCCTGACAGGCTGTCATGAGTGCGTTGTAGCTGTTGCCGCCTACCGATTTTACTGATTCATTTGGACCACAAATTGGGATGAAGCCATAAAGGATATGGGTCAAGTTGTCAGCGGGTAGGTTATCAACCGTGTAATCACGACCATAAATACCCCATTCCACAAAGTAAGTGCCTACTACCGTGTTTGGGTCGGTGTTGTATGACTTATTGTTCGGATCAACATTCATTGCAAGTGGCGCTAAGTGTGAACCATCAGTATCTGCAATCGTGATCTGAGCGGGAGCACTCTTGGCGCAGCCTGTTTCGTCACACGCCTCGATTTCCATCTGAAATAAGCCGCCTTGGCCGTATTCGAATGAAGCTGTAGTTTGGCTACCAGTAATAGGGCCAGTGGCAACTTTAACGCCATCGAAGTAGATGTTGTACGTGTTTCCTGACGTTCCGCTCCATTGGTTGAACTTGACGTCGACCTTTGCTTTGTCGTGATATTTAACCATCTGGTTGTAGCCTGATGTGGTTTCCATCGCGAGTTCAATTTTAGAAAACTGCAGGTTGTTGGAACCGTACATGTCGATGCTAGGTGCTGTTGGAGCAGCTAATGCTGTACCAGATAGCGCTAGAGCAATGCTTGCCGCACAGGTATTTATACGAATCATACTATTTCTCTCATTCCTTGAAGGTTACGAGAACCAAATGGCCCCATAAACGGCTCCAGTCAGTTTTGAAGGAGCTTCCCAGTCAGTATTCGAGAGAGTTTTAATTTTATAACTGAAAATAAATCCGTTTTCGATGGACAACTAAAAAATAGTATTTCGTTACAATTCTGTTGCTTAATGAGTGAGAGGCTGAGTCCATGTTTTATAAAATAAAACACCCTTCAGAAGTAAAATCTCATAAGTGAAAATCCACGACATGAAGTTA
The DNA here is from genome assembly GCF_041475145.1 of Vibrio sp. 10N.222.49.A3. Taxonomy (NCBI): domain Bacteria; kingdom Pseudomonadati; phylum Pseudomonadota; class Gammaproteobacteria; order Vibrionales; family Vibrionaceae; genus Vibrio; species Vibrio sp. 10N.222.49.A3. The sequence continues at coordinate 12,649 of NZ_JBFRVM010000039.1, read as the reverse complement.
TGCAAAGATGCGACAAACGATAAGAAAATATCGCAAGTTGAAGCAGTATCACAAAGCGAAGTGTGCTGGGTGAGCGGTGCAGATCGGTAGGTAAATATGAAAGTAGTGATGCGGAGAATACTTTTTACGGAGAAGACTATTATTTAGACGACTGAAGAAGACTGAGAAGGGGATTATCTTTTGAATTGCTCGGCTAAGGAAGCGCGTCTTTGTTGCATAACACTGTGGGTATCACCAGCTGCAGTATCCTCGTAGCCTTCTTTAATAAATTGCTGAGATGGTACGCTTGGCTCTAGTCGCTTCAAGCGAGGAGAATCGTAAGTACCACTGATGGTGTAAACGGTGGTTCCAGAGCCTGTGCTAATCGTGACAATCTTGCCATCAAAATCAAACGAGGTAGCAATGAGGCGATGATTCATCATCACACCATTATCTGAAAGTGTCAGGGTATCAGTATTGTAAGGTGGTGCTGCAATCTCTATCCATGTGCCATAGACATTGCTTGGGCTGACAGATTGTTGGTGGGCTTGGTAAGCAAAATAGCCCGCGGTGAGGGCAATCATAAAACCAGCTAATAGGAAGCTGTAGAGTAACGAGTTGGCAAATAAATCTCTGCTTTTGACCGACTTTTTTGCCATTATTTCTTCATTTCCCCACTGATATTATTTTAGATTCTATTAACTAAAACCTTAGTTTGCAAAAATTGTTATAAGAGTTAGAAGCAGGATCGAATGTTCCAATAAATTTGGTTGCGTTGGCGATTTTTTGCCTAATTCTTTGGTATTTACGTTATCAATGAAAGCGAATTCAAGAAATGCCTAAGCTATGCGTATTTATTTCTTGTAGGACAGTCTCGAATTGGTTAAAACAATTATCACCTAGATTTACGCATAGGCTCATTCGTTGAGTCCAATAATTGCAATTTTGAGATAACAAGGAAGTACAATGATTAAAGAAAACACATACTTTGAAGGTGGCGTTAAGTCATTAGCGTTTAACCAAGCTGGTGCTGATGTGAGTGTTGGTGTGATGGAGGCTGGCGAATACACGTTCGGTACTGCGGCTCCAGAAAAGATGACCGTTGTTAAAGGTGCTTTAATTGTAAAGCGTGTTGGCGATGATGACTGGACGACATACCAATCTGGTGAGTCTTTTGACGTTGCGGGTGATTCTTCATTCGACTTACAGGTAAAAGAAGCGACAGCTTACCTGTGTGAATATCTGTAACTCGCTCTAAATTCGTTTAATCAGGGCATCGTTTATCTCTGATTTAATAGAAAAAAAACCACGCTCTAAGAGCGTGGTTAAATAAGTGATAGTAACCGGCAGTGGATAGTGTCACTTGTTTTTGCAGTCATCAAATGGATGACCAAATCGTTGTTCGTTGCAAAATATCTTCAATCTTCAATCTTCAATTCAAAGCTCAATTCAAAATTCAATTCAAAATTCAAAGACAGACATTGGTAAATCAGTAAGTCTCAAATACGCCGTTGTTGTAATCCTGAATCGTCTGTTCAATCTCTTCCATTGAATTCATGACGAACGGACCATAGTGCACAACAGGTTCATTAATCGGTTCACCAGAAAAAACCAGTACACCTGAATCTTCTAAGCTGTCTAAAGAAAGCCATTCAGCTTTGGTGAGCAGGGCAAGCTGACCTTGCTTGATCACTTTGTCGCCGATCTTAATGCTGCCTCGGTACACATAAGTCATGGCATTGTGATTAACATTAGTCCCTAACGCCACTTTTTGCCCAGCATGAGAGCGCCAATCCGCAACGCTTAATGGCACACCTGTTTTCTGTAATGGACCCTGCACTCGTGAAGCCTCTGAATCATCGTCAGTTTGGTTATGCAGTTCAAACCCACCGGCTATCACTCTCAATAAACCACGTTGTTCACTTTGGTGTTCTGTAATGCTTTCACTCTGGAAGTCGTGATATTGCGCGGGCAGCATTTTGTGTGACGCAGGCTGATTTATCCAAATCTGAAAGCCATGCAGTGCGCCTTCTTCCATCATTGGCATTTCGCTGTGAATAACACCACGACCCGCGGCCATCCACTGTGCGCCACCGCTGCGTAGCTCTCCAACATTCCCCATGTGGTCTTTGTGTTGAAAGTGACCTTGGAGCATGTAAGTGAGCGTTTCTATACCACGGTGAGGGTGCGGAGGAAAGCCTCCAACATAGTCTTTGCTTTCATCTGACTTAAGTTCATCAATCATCAAAAATGGAGAGAAACGCGTGTTATTGAAGCCAGCGAGTCTTTGGATTTTGACGCCATCACCATCGGAGGTGGCATGTGCTGCAATCACATGATCTACTGTTCTTACACTCGTCATTTTGAAACCCTCATAAACTTGAATAGCTGTAGTTTATGTAATTCGATTTAAAAAGAAGATGGCATAGCGTTGAGTGACTTATTCGAAAATTTTGAACAGGTAACAATAATGTTGAACAGGTAACAATATGAAATTATGCCTATACTCAATATAGAGTAGACCGCCAAGGAGGCCGCTATGGCAGTACAGCAAAAACATGGCGAAAGGCAAGGTCGGATGGGCTTTGATAACGACTTTACAACGGAGCAAGGGCAGCGTTTTACCGAGGTTGCGAACAGCGCGGTTAAACGTCGCGTGAAAAAGCGTGCGATCGAAGCACCGTTTATTCAGTCGGCTAAGCAAGCTGCTTTTAAAACGGTAGTGAGACCTAGAGGCAATAACCCAAACCGAACACGACAAGTCATATGGATGATTGTGATCGGGTTAGTGAGCCTATGGCTTATGTATATGGCAGGTTAGTGCGTTTAGCAGTCAGCGATATTAATGGTTAACGTTGACGCGTTTTTAACAGCGTAACATTGTTCCCTTCGACTTTTGCTTCAAGACAATCTTCAAGCTCAGATGAATCCGATTCTGAGAAGGTTAGGTTCGTCGGTAGTTCTTCGATCAATGTCGATACTGGATTGTCGTGATAATAAGCGTATCGGTTTTTTCCTGAATGCTTAGCGACATACATCGCTTTATCAGCACATCTCGTCAGTTCATGTAGCTCTTGAGCATCTTGCGGATACAAAGACACCCCCACACTGAGCGTTAATTCCTTGATTCTCTCGTTTGTCTGGCAACCACTTTCGAATAACCCACAAATCCTATCTAAAATACCGTCTAGATCTTTACGAGTTGGTACATCGTAGAGCATCAAAACAAACTCGTCGCCAGCAAAGCGCGCAATCGAATAGTCGTATTCATGGCTTTTTCTGTCTCTGGTTCGAATGTTGTTACTCAAGCGATTAGCAAAGTGCTGTAAGACACTGTCTCCTACGTCGTGCCCGTAGCTGTCGTTAATGCCTTTAAAGTCATCAATATCTAAAAAGACCAATGCCGTAAGTGATCGCTCACTATCCACTGTCGCAAGCTTTTCTACCGCCCAGCGCTCAAAGCTCCAACGGTTGGCCAATCCGGTAAGTTGGTCTCTGTAGGCCAGATCTTCAATGCCTTCTTTATAAAGGCGTTGGATATAACTGACGGCTTTTGTGTAGTAATAAGCGGATGTGTGACACACCAAGCTCATAGTAAACAGGCTAAGAATAAACCGATGTGTGCTGTTAAATGGCAGAGAAAAGTTATTGGGCATTGCCGTAATCAAGGTGCTGATAAACAAACAAAATGAGGTGCTAAAGATGATTCCAATTCTGAAGTCATTGATAAAAATCACCGCCGCCAGAATAGGGTAGAGCCAAAGAATTCGGTCAGGAATGGCGTGACTGTACAAAAATAGGATGACCCCTTGAACCAGTAAAACACCGCTCAGGACCAATTCGGAATATTCAGGGTTAATGACTTTTCTTACGTAAAATGCATTGGAGATAGCGATCAGTGCAAAACACAATTCGAAAACCGACAGTGTGTAATGTTGGCCTTGGAAGTAAGCCCAAGTGTAGAAAATGAATAACGCAGCGGCAGTCAGTGAAAAGGAGTGGACAATTTTTTGCTTGCGGGTGGATCGTATGTCCGCCATTTCTTCTAGGTGTCTGCCGACCAGCCTTTTCATGTGATTTGTGCCAAAGATTTTGATAATGGAGTTAATAGTAGATTAAATAATAAGCTACGCAGAGGTTTAGATGGCTATTTAGTGTGATTGTTATCAAGGTTTTATATTAAAAAGCAATCAACCAATAATAAATAGTGATGTGTATCACTGACGGCGCAAGCTTGTCCGAGCGTGAGGATAATCAAGGTTCGATTTGGCAAAAGCGATTTAGTTATTATCTACTTGCTTTCCAATGATTTACTCAACATAGTTTGTATATAGCTAAATGCTTGTAGATAGCTAAATGTTTATAGATACCTAAATTTGATAGAGGCTCATTATGTTAATTACCTTTAGTTGCAAGGCTCATGCTAGCGTCACGATGTTTGGTGAGGTAGGTCTTCAGTTCATTAAGATGCTTGGACATAGTGGCGCTATTCCAGGAGCCATTGATGCTCCAGACGTTCCTCAAGCTCTGGATAATTTACGTACTGCGATAGCCGCAGAGCAGAGCAAACCAATCGAGCAAGAGAATGCTGATGACGATAATGAAGAAGAAGTTGTTGAAGCGCCTGTCAATATCGGTAGCCGAGCTTTTCCGTTGGTTGAACTGTTGAAAGCCGCTATCACAGAAGAGTGCGAAGTAATGTGGGAAGACGGCAGCGGTAAACGACTGTAGTTCGATTCGCGCAAAACGTAACAAGCCTATCGAATCTATTTTAATAGGAATGAATGTTGAGCCAGTATCGGGCATACCATGGAGTTTGATGGTGATGAATCGACACTGGCGCTTTTTTTAGGCGAAGTGTTTCACTTGTGTCTGTTCGTTTACAAAGTTCATCAGCCTTGAAATGAGTTACTTTTGTTATCGTAATATCAATACATAACAGACCGTAAACAAAGTGATGCTGTTCACGCTTTCTTGACTCCCAATTCTGAACTAGGAATTTTTCCTAGTTATTCTAAGACCCTCTCTCATGCGGTCGATTTTTAGACTCCTTATTATTTCACGGTCAACTAACAAAGAATGCATGGTCGCAATTATGCCGTGCAGACCTCATAAATAATAAGAGAGTTCACAATGTTAAAGTTCCTAGATCAGGTTCGAAAACCGACACTGGATCTTCCGGTCGAAACTAGAAGAAAAATGTGGTTTAAACCCTTCCTACAATCTTACCTAGTCGTGTTCATTGGTTATCTAACCATGTATTTGATCCGTAAGAACTTCAATGTCGCGCAAAACGACATGATTTCTACTTATGGGTTATCAATGACCGATCTAGGTCTTATCGGTCTTGGTTTCTCAATTACTTATGGTATTGGTAAAACCGTCGTTTCCTATTACGCCGATGGTAAAAATACCAAACAGTTCCTGCCATTCATGCTTGTCCTTTCTGGTATTGCCATGTTGGGCTTCAGCTTCAGTATGGGTGGCGGCAGCGCTAGCTTATTCATGATGGTTGCCTTCTACGCATTGAGTGGTTTTTTCCAAAGTACGGGTGGCCCTTCAAGTTACTCAACCATCACTAAATGGACGCCTCGCAATAAGCGTGGTTCATATTTAGGTCTTTGGAATATGTCGCACAACGTGGGTGGTGCGGGTGCTGCTGGTGTTGCTCTGTTTGGTGCCAATTACCTATTTGATGGCAACGTTGTTGGTATGTTCGTTTTCCCATCTATCATCGCGATTGTGGTCGGCTTTATTGGCATGCGTTTTGGTAATGATTCTCCAGAAGCATACGGCTTAGGTACAGTTGAAGAGTTGTTTGATGAAGAAATTAGCGAAGAAGATACTATCGCTGAAGAAAATCAAATGACCAAGAAAGAGATCTTTGTTGAATACATTCTAAAAAACAAAGTGATCTGGTTACTCTGCTTCGCGAATATCTTTTTATACATTGTTCGTATCGGTATCGATCAATGGTCTACCGTTTACGCGTATCAAGAGCTAGGTCTATCAAAGGAAACGGCGATTTCAGGCTTTACTCTGTTTGAAGTCGGTGCTCTGGTTGGCACATTGATGTGGGGTTATTTATCAGACCTTGCGAACGGACGTCGTGCTTTAGTTGCTTGTGTATCGCTTGGATTGATTATTGTCTCTCTAGAGTTCTACCAAAATGCAACGAGCGAGTTCATGTACCTAGCGTCACTGTTCGTACTTGGCTTCCTAGTGTTCGGTCCTCAACTGTTGATTGGTGTTGCTGCGGTAGGTTTTGTACCTAAGAAAGCAATCAGTGTTGCTGACGGCGTGAAAGGCACATTTGCTTACCTAATAGGTGACAGCTTTGCCAAACTTGGCCTAGGTATGATCGCGGATGGCACGCCAATTTTCGGCTTAACGGGTTGGAAAGGGACATTCGCAGCACTCGATACGTCAGCTGCCATTTGTATCGTGTTATTGCTATTCGTTGCGGTTGCGGAAGAGAAGAAAATTCGTCACGCGAAGAAGATGCACCTAGCGGCTCAAAACGCGTAATTATTATCACGTGCTTTATTTGATTAAAGCACGTGAGATCATACCAATCGCTAGTTCGATTCAGTATCATCTCTATCAATAAACTTAATATTAAATAGCTCCTGTCGGGGCTATTTTTCTTTCTTACTCTTAATTCTGGTTAATATCATGATTAATGTTGCGCTTGTTGATGACCACGTCATTGTTCGTTCGGGCTTTGCTCAATTACTCAGTCTTGAAACTGATATTACGGTCGTGGGTGAATTTAACTCTGCGGCAGAAGCGCGCCTCGGATTGCCAAGTTGTCACCCTGATGTCGTTATCTTGGATATTTCAATGCAGGATGAAAGTGGCTTGAGCTTATTGGAAGAAATTCCATCAGGCATTGCCAGTATCATGCTGAGCGTGCATGACTCTCCGGCGATGGTTGAGAAGTCATTAGAGTTAGGAGCCAAAGGTTATCTCAGCAAGCGCTGCAGCCCAGATGAGTTAATCCAAGCCGTACACACGAGCGCAAATGGTGGCTGTTATCTCACGCCCGATATCGCTATAAAGCTTGCGACACCCATGAAGAATAAAGCCTCTTTAAACCAACTCACCCGCCGAGAAAGCGAAGTGTGTCAGTTATTGGCAACGGGGCTCGATGTGAAATCTATCGCCGTTGAGCTAGGAGTTAGTCATAAAACGGTGCATGTACACCGTGCCAATGCCATGGACAAACTCAATGTTAAGAACAACGTTGAGTTAGCTAAATTGTTCACTCAAGATCAGTACTAATGCGCTCCTATCTAGCCACCTCACTATGTGGGGTTTTTATGGCTGGCTGTGCATGGTTTTGTTTATGGGTTATTGCCTTCTATTTTATTAATGACCCTGAGTTAGCCATTCTGCTTTTCCCATTCTCACTTCGATTGGGAATGACGCTGCACACTCGCACTCACTATTGGCCTGCTATCTATATTGCAGAGTGGGGACTTGCGATCGCGTTAGCGTTATTGCTTGATGAACCCCAATGGCTGACCATACTAGTCGCCAGTGGATTAAGTATTCCTGCCACTCTATTTGCCAAGCGTTATTACTATGGTGATCAAAATCGTCACTTGTTAGTGATGGCGAGCTTAATCATGGTTACCGCATTAATTAACGTTGCCGTGGTGGGTTCTCATGTTCCAGCCGTTTACATGGTGTGGTTAGCGAGTATCACGGGTGGATTGATGCTGGTACCTATGTGTTATCTGGTCTGGAACTATCTATTCCAAAATAAGTGGGCGCCACTGAGCTCTTACTTAATCCATAATGTTGTAGAGTTCAAAATCCGTCACATCGCTTTATACAGTGTGTTGCTGGTGGCCAGTATTTTGATACAAACCAGCTTGCCTGATGAACTAAGGCGCTTCGCCCCATTTTGTATGGCGATCCCTATTATCTTGCTGGCCGTACGTTACGGATGGCAAGGCGCTTTACTGGCGACCTTGTTAAACAGTGTTGCGCTGATTGCTGCTCATAGCGGAACGTCCAAACTCGAAATTACCGACTTACTCTTGTCTCTATCGGCTCAAACTATTACCGGTATATTGCTGGGCCTTGCGGTTCAAAAGCAGAAAGATCTCAACTCCAAATTGCGAAGCGAGCTTTCCAGAAACCAAAACCTTTCACGCCAGCTAATAACAGCTGAAGAGTCGGTTCGTCGTGATATTGCGCGTGAGCTGCATGATGAAATTGGCCAAAACATCACGGCAATTCGTACGCAGGCAAGCATTATTAAACGTGTCGATGCGGCTGAGATGAGCGTTCGCTGTGCGGGGACGATTGAGTCATTGTCTTTGAATGTTTATGACACCACCAAACGCCTACTTACAAAACTAAGACCTAAGATGTTGGACGATCTTGAACTAAAAGATTCCGTGGAACAGCTTATTCGAGAGATGGAGTTTTCGGATCACGGCGTTGATATCCAGTTAAATTGGCAAGGTGATTACTCGTGTTTGAGTGACACGCTTAAGGTCACTATCTTCAGGCTGTGCCAAGAATCTCTAAACAATGCCTCTAAATACGCCAACGCGAGCGAAATCAGAATTGAACTGATTCTAGATGATCAGGCTTATCTTCGGATCTCAGACAATGGCGTTGGTTTTACAGCGCAAGACCTTCTCAAGGGAATGGGGGTTCGTGGTATGCAAGAGCGAGTTCAGGCGCTCGGTGGCAAGATGACAATCAACGCTAATGGCTCATCTTCGGGTACCAATATCAGCGTTACATTACCTAAAGTGTGAGAACGAATATGTTTGGATTTCTGCGCTCAACAATGTCAAAGAGTGATGCTCTAACTGATGATGAGGTCAATCAGAGTTATCGCTACTGGCGCCTCCACATCATGATAGGTATGTATGTCGGCTATGCAGGTTTTTACTTTACTCGTAAAACCTTTAATTATGCCGCGCCAGCCATGATCACCGACCTTGGCTTGGACAAAGGCGATATCGGCTTAATTGGCACGCTCTTTTATCTTTCTTATGGCTTATCTAAATTTATATCAGGCACGATATCGGATCGTTCAAACCCTCGTTACTTCATGGGGCTTGGCCTAATCGCGACTGGTCTGATAAACATCGCGTTTGGCTTTTCGAGTTCGTTAGCGGCTTTCATCTCGCTTTGGGTACTGAATGCGTGGTTCCAAGGTTGGGGCTGGCCATCGTGTTCCAAGTTATTGACGACTTGGTATTCTCGCTCCGAAAGAGGCTTTCGCTGGGCTATATGGAATACAGCACACAACGTTGGTGGGGCGCTCATTCCTATTCTCGTGGGTTATCTAACGCTGCAATTCAGTTGGCGAGCTGGGTTTATCTGGCCGGGGGTGATTGGTGTATGTATCGGTCTTATCGTTTGCTGGCGCTTACGTGACAAGCCCACCACCATGGGACTCCCGACGGTAGGGAAGTGGCGCAGTGACCACCTAGAGTTGGCGCAAGAGAACCATGGACAAGGGTTAAGCTATCGAGAAATATTGAAAACCTATGTGTTCAGCAATAAGTACATTTGGTTGCTCGCCTTTAGCTATGTGCTGGTTTACATCGTAAGAACGGCAGTTAACGACTGGGGTAACTTATACCTAACCGAAGAACACAATTACAGTTTGATAAACGCTAACGCTGCCTTGTCTCTGTTTGAGATTGGCGGTTTCGTTGGTTCACTTGTTGCTGGGTGGGGCTCGGATAGGCTGTTTGGTGGCAACCGCGGTCCAATGAACATCTTGTTTGCCATCGGCATATTTCTTTCAGTTTCTGCATTGTGGTTGATGCCTTTAACCAATTTTGTGTTTCAAGCGGCTGGGCTGTTTTGTGTCGGCTTTTTTGTTTTTGGTCCTCAAATGCTTATTGGCATGGCGGCGGCAGAATGCTCGCACAAAGACTCTGCTGGGGCGGCGACAGGTTTTGTTGGCTTGTTTGCTTACATGGGTGCAGCACTTTCTGGTTACCCATTAGCGCTCGTTCTAGAAACTTATGGCTGGAGTGGATTCTTCATTACCATCTCGACTTGTGCGGCCGTTATTGGCTTGCTGCTACTGCCTTTCCTACAAGCTCAATCACCTCAGAAAAGTGCAGAGGTTCGCTCTGGCTTTTAAGGACCCTTCCCGATAACAAGATAGTCGCTGGTGTTTGTATTGTTGCTTGCATCGCTATTGCAACCGGTGCGATACAAGCCGCTATCTTATTCTCAGCGCTATCTACGCGTGATATTCAAATGTGACTCTTTTCACGCTTTTCATCGATCTCACCTGTTTCTAAGAATTTTTCCTATTGCGCCTAAGACCTCATCTCATGTGGGTTCTAGCTACTCTCTGTAGTCTTTCTAATTATTTACGTTATTAGAAATCAGCTCTCTGAATTGTGTTCAAAGAGCTCACTACGGAAAACGCCATGTCACTCAGCCACTTCTCAGAATACTCATTTTTCCCAATGGAAAACACCATCCAAAATTATGCATGGGGGAGCATTTCTTCGATACGTGAACTGTTTGGCTTTCAGAATGAGTCACAAGAGCCGCAAGCGGAAGTTTGGATGGGAGCGCATCCAAAAGGTTGCTCAATGGTTAGGCTTGACCAGCACTTGGTGCCTCTCTCTGAGCTGATTAACAAGAATAAACCGGCCTATCTATCAAGTGATATTGCGCAGGAGTTTGGTGAGCTGCCGTTCTTGTTTAAGATCTTGGCAGCAGAAAAAGCGTTGTCTGTTCAGGTTCACCCAAACAAGCGTCAAGCTGAAATTGGCTTTGCTAGAGAAGAGCAAGCAAGCATTCCTCTGACCGCAGGGCATCGTAATTACAAAGACTCGAACCACAAACCTGAATTGGTTTACGCGATCACTGAATACCAAGCGATGAATGGCTTTCGAGAGTTCGAGGAAATATTAGGTCTGTTCAAAAAGTTGGATTCGAGCGAACTGGCTGGTTTGGTTGAAGAGTTTGGTAGCAATCTTGATTCTCTAGGCTTAGAAGCATTTTTCCGTGATCTGTTAACTCTAGATGACCAACGTAAACACCGTGCATTAGAGCAACTTCTGACTTACGCAGCATCTCATCAAGACCAAGCTGAGTTTGCTTTGGTTACTGAGCTTAGCTACCAGTACCCGAACGATATCGGACTATTTTGTGTTCTGTTGCTAAACTTGATCACACTAAAGCCGGGTGAAGCGATGTATTTGAATGCAAACACTCCGCATGCTTACATTAAGGGAACCGGGCTTGAGATTATGGCAAATTCAGACAACGTGCTACGAGCCGGTTTAACGCCAAAACACATTGATGTCGCTGAGTTAGTCGCCTGCACAAAATTCACGCCAATTCCGTTCGAACGCTTGTTGTTAGCACCTTCAAAGTTAGGTCAATGTGATCGCTATGATATTCCGGTTAGTGACTTTGATTTCAATATCTTTCATAGCCCAAAGCAAGAAGAAGTCATCACAAGTGGCGCTGAAATTTTAATGGCAATAGATGATGACCTAGTGCTAATGAGTCAGAAAGGCGAGCACTTAACCCTCACCAAAGGGCAATCGGTATTTATCCCAGCTTATATTGGCCATTACGAATTGAGCAGCAAAGGGCGAGTGGCGAGAGCGTTTAATTAGCGAAGTCGCTTCTAGTTTAAATAGAGAGTCATCCCCACGAAATTAGTATCACTATCATCAACAATTTGGTAGTCAAGCGCCTGATAAAAACTGATGGCGCGGGTGTTACTTCTAAAGCTCGACAGAGTGACTTGGTTTCGTTGCTCTTGATGGGCTTTTTCGTGGATGCGTGACATGACTTTTTTACCAAGAGACTGATCTTGGTATTGATGGGAAATGATCAGAAGGTGAACATGGTATGCGTTGTCATAAGGCTTAAAACACACAAGTCCAACCCTTTGTTTTCCTAGGTATACCCAATGAAACCAAGAGGGATTGTACTCGTTTAAAAGTCGTTGACGTTGGAAGTCGTCATCCCATCCGAAAACGCTATCAACGTGGATGAAAAGCCCTTGCTTAACACACGCAAACAGTTCTTCGAATTCGAGATTTGAAACGAGCTGGAATTGTATGTTCTCTTCTTCTATTGTCACTCTGCTCACTTCCTTATCAAACGCTTTCGAATAAGCAAACAGTAACATAATTGAAGAAGCCGAATTAGCTTAGATTTGCGCTGTTATGAAACCAAAAAGCCATGCGTAGTGCATGGCTTAGAATAAAGTATCGGATTGATTTTTCTATACGATCTTAAGCGCGTGATGGCGCGTGAGCTGTTTGTGTAGCGAGTCTTTTAGCTCCATGCGTTCTACTTTGAGGTTGTGCATGCTGTCGTCATCGATAGGGCTGCCAGAGATTTCTAGCTGACGGATGTCGTAGTCGAGTTGGTGGTATTTCTGCATGTCTGCTTTGAATTTTTCGTCGTCGTGGTTGAGCTGAACAATGTCTAATTTAAGATCTGGGAAATCTAAGATAAAGGCATGGTTTTCATTGAGCATTGGCACTTCCTCTCTAGTCGGATTTTTAGGGCGTGTTGATCTTTCGAGCTTGTTTTTGCGGCGAATTGCTGGGTATTTCTACAAGGCAGAGGCTTTGATGTGTAGCTAGCCTACATGAGAGGCCGATAACGTAGTAGAAATAACCAGCAAACGCTGCCCGAAGGG
>NZ_JBFRVM010000038.1:0-90944 GCF_041475145.1 Vibrio sp. 10N.222.49.A3 | reverse complement strand
TTTGTTGAGGGAGATTTGCTTAGAGTGACTAGGCTACTTCCCCCTCGCCGCGATTAAAACGCTTTTATCTCGAACAAAATTTAACCTCGAAAGGTCAACACGCCCTAGGGAGTTTGAAAATACAATGCTCTTGCCCGTTCACTACCAAATGGAAAAGTTTATGAACAAGATAGTAAGTACGTTAGGAATCATGGCAACCGTTGCATACAGCGCAGCCATTTACGCTGATGAAGCAACATCAACCAATAGCTGGAACCAAATAGAACAGCAGGCAGAGGGACAAACTGTCTACTTTCACGCTTGGGGCGGAAGCCAAGAAATTAATCGTTACCTACAATGGGCAGGCAAGGAGTTACAAAGTGACTACGGTGTGACCTTAAAGCATGTAAAAGTAACCGACATTGCTGAAACGACTACTCGACTACTTGCAGAAAAAGCCGCAGGCAAGAACAGCGAAGGCAGTGTCGATATCGTTTGGATTAATGGTGAGAACTTTCGCTCGATGAAAGACAATGCGCTGTTATTTGGACCATTCACAGAATCACTTCCAAACTGGCAGTACGTTGATAAATCTTTACCAATTGATGTCGATTTCTCGGAGCCAACCGAAGGCTTAGAAGCACCTTGGGGCGTCGGACAACTTGTGTTCATCCACGACCAAGAGACACTAAACAATCCGCCACAATCGTTTTCAGAGATGTTGAGCTACGCTCAAGCTTTCCCTAACCGCTTAAGCTACCCTCGCCCACCTGAATTTCATGGCACCAGCTTCATCAAGTCTCTACTGATTGAGCTAACAGGCAACAACCCTGCACTGGCTCAACCTGTTTCGGAAGACAACTTCCAAGAAGTTACTGCACCACTTTGGGCTTACTTAGATAAATTCCATAAAGTGGCATGGCGCGGTGGTAAACAATTCCCAGCGGGCACATCGGAAAGTATCCAACTTCTGGATGATGGTCAGCTCGATTTAGCGATTACCTTTAACCCAAATTCTGTCTATTCAGCACAATCAAGTGGCCGCCTAGCTGAAACTACCAAGGCCTATGCTCTAGAAAGCGGTGCTCTGTCTAACATTCACTTCCTTGCGATTCCTTGGAATGCTAATGCAAGTGCTGGCGCTCAGGTAACCATCAACTTCTTGTTGAGCCCAGAAGCACAATCACGCAAAGGCGACCTCAATGTTTGGGGCGATCCTTCAGTGTTGAGCAGCAAATACCTGACCGGTAGCGCTAAAAATACCCAGCAATTTAAATCGATTGATGAACCACACCCTAGCTGGCAAAACGCGCTCGAGAAAGAGTGGCTTAAGCGATACGGTAACTAAAATTCATGCTACGCGCTCTATATTTTGTTGTTATAGCTGTGTGCATTGTCCCTACGATTCCTGGGGTAGCGGGAGTAGTAGCCTCGTCACTGAGTTTCATCCCGCCCCTAGGTTTAGAGGAACCAACACTCAACGGTTTTAACCAAGTCTTTCAATGGGAAGGGGCTTGGCACTCTATTGGTTTGAGCCTCGGTTCAGCGGTCGCCAGCAGCTACATTGCCTGCTTCCTGACCTTTTGTATTCTTCAGGCTTCTTGGGGAAACAAGTTTTGGAGAAAGATTGAGCTAACGCTATCGCCAATGCTTGCCATTCCGCATGTGGCTTTCGCTATCGGCTTTGCTTTTCTGTTTAGCCCAACAGGGCTTGGCGCAAGAGCCGTGCATCACTTACTTGGTGAATCGGCTACAAGCTCTGAATTGGCTTTGCTGATAAAAGATCCTTACGCGTTTGGCCTAATCATTATGCTCGCACTCAAAGAAGTGCCCTTCTTATTGCTGATGAGCATTTCGATACTTCAACAAATCGATGTTGAACGCATCACTAAGGTCAGTGCCTCTCTGGGTTATAGCCGTGCTCAGATCTGGTGGAAGTGTATTTTCCCACAATGGTTTACCAAGCTTCGCTTCCCTATGTTGGCGGTGCTTGCTTACAGCGTATCGGTTGTCGACATCGCTCTGATCATTGGCCCAACCAATCCGCCGACCTTTGCCGTTTTGGTATGGCAATGGTTTAACGACCCAGACCTTAATCTATTGCCACGAGCTGCCGCTGGCGCCATCGTTTTATTCGGTTTGGCTTCGTTGATCATCGCCCTAGCGCGTCTAATCGAATGGGCAATTCTCAAGTACTTTAGAACTTGGCAATATTCAGGAAGAACAGGTATTAACCTTCCAGGAAAAACGGCCTTCGCAGTGCTTGCTGCATTGTCACTGCTGTTCATTCCACTAATGGGGATTTGGAGTGTTGCCCAACGTTGGCGTTTCCCTGATTTACTTCCAAGTCGCTACAGCATGCGTTTCTGGGAGTTTGAGTGGGATGGCATCATGAGCACCGTCGGGCAAAGCTTGTGGATTGGCCTTATTGCCGCTTCCGTTGCTTTATTACTCGCGCTGGTAGCTCATGAGTACCGAATCAAATACAAGTGGCAAGTTCCGGGCTTTATTATCGCGATTCCCATGTTGATACCTCAACTCTCGGTATTGTTCGGCATGCAAGTGACCACGCTTTATATCGGCAGCAGCGCCTATGAATTTTGGGTAATTTGGGCGCATGTTTTCTTTGCTTTCCCGTTTGTGTATCTGTCTTTGGATGGCCCTTGGAAAAGCTTCAATGACGGCCTGATAAAAGCCTCGTTGAGCTTGGGTAAATCGCCATTTCAAAGCTGGTACTCCATCAAGCTGCCTATCTTGTTACCCGCTATTGCCTTTGCTTGGGCGGTCGGGATCAGCGTAAGTTTGGCTCAGTACTTACCCACCTTGATGCTCGGCGCGGGCCGTATTAGCACAATCACCACAGAAGCCGTTGCCCTTACCAGTGGTTTCGACCGCAGAGTGACAGCTATCTATGCCATTTGGCAGGCCCTATTGCCTCTGTTCTTTTTCTCTTTAGCGATATTAGTCAGCCGACTTCAACTCAGATATCGCCGTCTTACTTTTAAAGGTTTTCTAACGAATGAGTCTGCATCTCAACGACCTCGCCATCCGTAAAACCGATGGAGATTCGCTGTTCTCAGCGCTAAACGTAACATTAGAATCAGGCCAAGTATTGGCTTTGATGGGGCCGAGTGGCTGCGGAAAGTCGACCTTGTTGGACGCCGTAGCTGGGCACTTAAATGATGAGTTTTCGTATTCTGGCACCGTTATTTTGAACGACATTCAGCTGGATGACCTTCCATCACATCAGCGTGAAGTCGGTATTCTTTTTCAAGATGACTTGTTGTTCCCTCACCTCAAGGTATGGGAAAACTTGGCGTTCTCTCTGCCTAATTCAATTAAGGGCTCCGCTCGTCAACAGCAAGCGATGGCTGCACTAAAAGACATAGAGCTAACTCACTTGGCAGAGTCTTTCCCGGATCAAATATCTGGCGGTCAACGTGCAAGAATCAGCTTAACTCGTATGTTATTGGCGAAGCCGAAGCTCGCCCTACTCGACGAACCGTTTAGTAAGTTAGACCAAGAGTTAAGAGCACAATTTCGCGATTGGGTCTTCGAACAGCTGACAAAAGCAAATATCCCAACATTAATGGTCACGCACGACGAAGCTGACGTACCTCAAGGGGCGCAAGTGCTGTCTTGGCCATGGAGGAGTCATCATGCTGGATAAGTACTCCATCAAGGTCATTAAGTGGCCATTAAACCAATCAGCTAAGTTACTGAGTCAATTCGGTATCACGGCAAATCAAACCACCTTATTTGGCTTTCTGGTCGGGTGTTTAGCGTTTCCGGCGTTGGCATTTCAACATTACGAATGGGCGCTAGGCTTCATTGTGTTCAACCGAGTATGTGATGGGCTTGATGGGGCTTTGGCTCGAATCCAAGGCATTAGTGACGCTGGCGGTTTTCTCGACATCAGCCTCGATTTCCTTTTCTATTCGTTAATTCCTTTTGGCTTTGTTATTGCGAACCCAGAACACAACGCCATTGCCGGTGCGTTTTTGATCTTCTCTTTTATCGGTACTGGCAGCAGCTTTTTGGCGTTTGCCGTGATGGCAGGCAAACGAGGCATCGAAAACCCAGTCTATAAGCATAAGTCTCTGTACTACATGTCAGGGCTAACCGAAGGCACTGAAACCATCGCTTGTTTCATCGCGTTCTGTATTTGGCCTCAACACTTTGCGGTTATCGCTTACACCTTTGGTGCAGCTTGTTGGCTAACCACGTTCATGCGTATTTATTTTGGGTTCCAGACACTCAAGGCTCAAACTAGCTAGGGCGTGTTGATCTTTCGAGCTGATTTTTGCAGCGAGTTACTGGATATTTATACAAGACAGAGGCTTTGATGTGTAGCTAGCCTACATGAGAAGCCGATAACGTAGTAGAAATAACCAGTAAACGCTGCCCGGAGGGTTCGACTAAAAGCGTTTTACTCTTTGTTGAGGGAGATTTGCTTAGAATGACTAGGCTACATATCCCTCGCCGCGATTAAAACGCTTTTATATCGAACAAAATTTAACCACGAAAGGTCAACACGCCCTAGTATTAGTTTCTGTATTTCTCATAAATAAAAACGCCGCTCAAATGAGCGGCGTTTTTTCGTGTCAGTTTTTGAGGAATTAGGAGTTAAGACTTAAAAATCCAAAATGTAACTTACGAATAATTCATTTAATAAGCAGTTATTTAATAAGCAAAGCGAGTCTCTTCTTTAAATAAGCTAGCTATAACCTCTTGGTATTGCATAAGGTTAAACGTAGAGTTGTCATTGTTATATTTTTGTTGCTTGTTTGCTAGATATGGTTGAGACACTAACGACGTAACCAGCATCTGGTAATAATGAAAGTTTGACTCGTTACAGCCATCAACTAAATAAAGAAGATTTTCAAGAGTCTTATTGTAGGTGTAACCAAACTTAGACTCTTTAAGGCGTTGAACATTTTCGTAATTGTATGAACTTCCGCCAAAAGTGAATAGTAAAAAGATGTTAGGCGAAGCTTCCCAAAACTCGATAAGTTCAGAAAGTAAGTGTTGTAGTTGTATTCCATCCACTCTCTGATACTTTGAGAACTGATCTTGAAAACGACTTGTATGCTCTTCGATGAGCTGATCAAACAATTGCTCTTTGTTATTAAAGTAATAAAGAATTAACGCGGGGCTTACACCCGCAGACTTAGCAATAGACCGAATTGAAACTTTACTATAAGGCTGAGAAATAAATAGCTTTTCTGCTGAGCTCAAGATTTTCGTTCTTTTGTCATTTAGCATCAGATTGTATCCTCACCTATTTGTTTATATTACCCGCGCATTCTATAACCCAAGCAGATAATCTCAACATGCCCACTTTTATATCAAACAAACTAAATGCATAAAAATATAAAAAATTTGGATTTTTTAGAAAATAGAACAAAAAACAACCAGTAAGATTGCCTTATAAAACAATAAGATAGGGAATTAACAAGCGAGTGTAAGCGGTAAGTAAGAGAGTTCGAGCAGTATGTAAGCCAATGTAAGAGTGGCGCCCTATTAGAGCGCCACACGAAAAGCCTTTACTTTGCAGCTCAAGCTTTTATTTTAAAGCTCAAGATTAAAGCTTTAGAAGAACCTTAACTGAACTATCAACTAAAGAGTCATCGATATAAGCAATTTTGTTTGAAGAGCTAGCGACCATGTCTTTCGCTAAGCTTTCTTGACCTACAGCTTTAGGTGGTTGACCTTTACCCGTAAATACTCGCTTTGCCCAGTAAGCTTGAAGCTGTGCTTCTGTCTTCTTTGTAATTGCTTGGTGAAAAGTACCCTTAAGTGGGTGACCGTCTTCCAAGTCTACCGCTTCAATCTGTAGAGACTTTGCTTTACCTAGATACAGTTTTTTAACTGTTGAAGCGTCCAGCTCACTCATTGATGGATTACCAACAACAACCAAACCAGCGAAAGCGTTCATGCTGCTAAGAAGAGCAGCGGCTACCAATGCTTTTTTAAACATAATTCTCTTCCTTAAAATACAGCGTCGACTTTAACCGTGTACAAGATGTTGTCTTCGTTCTTGTATAGTGGGTTAACACCACCATTAGTTGAACCGAAGTTGGTTAGGTAGCTAACATCACCTTTCAGCGCGATATTAGGCATAAAGTCCCAACGAGTACCGATGCTGTAAGTTGTGCGTTGAACATTTAAGCCACTTGCAACGTATTTTGCTGACTTGTAATCATTCGGGCTTCCGGTGCCTAATAGCGCTTTCATACCTGTACTTTTCACTTGGCCATTGCGCTCAGCATCGTCTGTTGTCTCCATATGCGCAGCAGTCACGTAAGGTGTGAATTCGTTCACACGGTAAGATACTGTCAGGTAAGCTGCATCTACATCTTGGTAAAAACCTTCTACTGTTGTGCGAGTCACTTCTGAAACAAGCGCTAGGTTACCGTTGTCGTATCGACCACCAATACCGTAAAATTTCGCTTTTTCATCATTGAATTTAGTATTCTGCATTTCATACGAATTCCCCGGGTTTAGTGGGTCATTATCTAAGATCCAATTAGTGCTTGAGCTAACTGTTGCTTGAGCGTAAACCGCACGTAATGTCCAAGTGTCGTCGGTCCAGTTGATCACCCCACCAACGATATCATCGAACTGAGTATCGGCACTATAGGTATGCTTAGAAGCTGAAAGCTTTTGTGCTCCTACAAAACCTTGGAATGATGCTGTGCTATCTTCCAACTCAACATCGTAAATGAAATCCCCACCAGTCAGTGATGTAAGAACGACTGGGCCGTATACTTCGCTAGGTACGCGAACGCTTGTTTGAGCGTAACCCACCTCTAGGTAGTCAGAGTACATGAAAAGAGGAAGACGCAGCTTACCGCCACGAAGTGTCAGGTTTGGTGTTACTTTATGGCTTAGAAATGCCCACTCAACATCCGGTGTCCAGTTTTCTTTCTTAGTGCCTCGAGCAACCATTTGCACTACAGCTGAAGTAGAGTCGTTAACTTCAAACTCACCCTGCAAACCAATTAGAGAACCTTCTTCAAAGCGTACTTTGTTTTCTGACTTCATGAAACCATGGCTATGGTTACCAAGTTGCATGTTCAAAGACGCAAAACCGTTGAAGTTAAACTTATCAGCGACTGAATTTAGTTCTTTTGCTTCAAGAATAGCGACCTTGTTTTCAAGCTCAGCCAATTTTTGCTCATCTGTAGCGTGTGCAGCGAATGAAGTCGCAAGTGCTACCGCTAACGGCAATAAGCGAAAAGAGGAGTTAGTCATTGTTGTTCTCCGTTATACTTTAAATTGTGATGTTGATTTACTCAGCTCTGTAACGATGCCACTCAGTTGGTGACTTAGAGCTTCGAGTTGATCTGTCGACTGAGACACTTGATGAGAGCACTGTCTAAAATCATCCATATGGGTGTGGATTTGTTTTGAAGCACGAGCTTGATGCTCTGTAGTACTTGCAATTTGTTTGTTGAGCTCGGTAATTTCTTCTACCTGGCCACTAATTTCTAATAGATAGTCACCCGCGTTTTGCGCGTCTCCAACCGCCTGTGACGAGCTCGCTAAGCCTTGGTCCATAGCGCCAACAGCAGCGTTCGAGCCGGACTTAAGGTCGACCAACAAGGCATTAATTTCTGTTGCGGATTGTTGAGTATTGTTCGCTAACACGCGCACTTCATCGGAAACAACAGCAAAGCCTCGGCCATGTTCACCCGCTCGCGCAGCTTCAATTGCAGCATTTAGTGCTAACAAATTCGTTTGCTCAGCGACACTTTGTATTGTGTTTAGTATTGAGCCAACATTGCTTGCATTCTGATCGAGTTCTTTCAACTTACAGGCCGTATCACGGATGTTTGTCGCAAGCTCTTCAATTTCTTTACTCGTTTTAAGAACCACTTGTGTTCCTGTTTGAGCACTAGAATTGGCTTTTTGAGCTTGAGAATCTGCATGCGATGCAAAGTTAACAACTTGTTCTATGAGGTCGATGATGTTATTGACCGCCTCGGTAACCTCTTCGATGTGATCACGTTGAGTGCTATTTAGAGCCAAGGTTTGATTCGACTCGCTACGAATCTTGTCGCTGACAACCTCAAGCTCGTGTCCAATGCTTAACGTACTCGCGATAATGCCTTGTAGCTTTTCAATGAATTGATTGAAACTCTCAACAAGCGTTGATATCTCATCTTTTCCTGCGTAGTCGATGCGTACCGTTAAGTCACCATCCCCAGTCGCAATCGCCTTCATCTTTTCTGTCACAAGCAATATTGAGCTAATAACCGATTTGAATATTGCGTAACCAACCGAAATCACAGAGATCAAAAAGAACACACCTAACCAAATAGATTGATTCGCAGCGTCGTTTGCGGCTTTTTCAGAGTGCAAGATAGTGTCTACGACCTTCTGACTCGCGGATGCACGTAACGTCTCGCTTAACGCAACTAATGAATCATATTCAGTGCTAAGTTGGTTCGCTCTGGAGGTCAGGCTCTCGAAAGAGTCATTGAGATTAATAAAATCTTCGCTCAGCGCGTACGCAGAATCCGTGTACCTTGCTAGTTGTTGTGACAGTTTATTAAAAGCTGTCGCTTGTGAAGGTAAAACATCGGCACCACGACTCGCTTCAACTTGCAGTTCAGAAGAAATTTGACGTGCAAAATCGAGAGCTTGCTCATCTTCCATCACGACAGCAGCTTCGAACTGTTGCTTCACGTTAGGTAAAAGAGAATATATTTTCGTCGCATGCTCAAGTGCAGGGTAGTAACTTGACTCTAACTGCTTTAGGCGCTGACTATTATCATTATGAATAAAGACATTTATTGAGATAATGGCAGCTAGGCTAAGAGATATTATTGAGAGCAGTACAATAAACTGTACTTTAATGTTGATATAGCGAGACAATAGCATAAGGTTTTTTCATTAGCGCTGGTTGTGGCTGATGGTAACGTTTGTTCATATTTAATAGCGAACACATTCACTAAACAAATTTACCGTTATGTTCAAAGCCCGCTTATTTAATTTCTTTAATTAAGTTCAGCTCTTTAATTTTGCTGTCCCAGTCTTCTTTCCACTCTAATAGTTTACGAGCAGGCATTGGACGAGCGATAAAATAGCCCTGAACCAATGTGTCGACATTACTGATTTCACGAATGTCCATCCAAAGAGAATGATCCTCAACCCCTTCAGCAACTGTACTCAGTTCTAATAAGTGAGCCAAGTAGAGAGTAGCGCGAACAATGGCATGGCTTGAACGACTGCTTTGAATGTTTTTCACAAAGTCGATATCCAGTTTCAGTGCTGAAAATGGCAGGTCATCTAATTGCTTGAGTGAAGAGTAACCTGTTCCAAAGTCGTCAATCGCCAGGGGAATACCGCGCATGCATATCCTCGTGGTGGACGCTAAAGCAAGAGCGACACTTTCAACTAAATCAGATTCTGTTAATTCCAATTTTATCTGCTCTGTCTCAAGTTCACCTTGGTCGATCAAAGCGAAGATATAATCAACAATATCACCGTCAATAATATCTTTAGCTGTCAGGTTTATTGCAAATCTCCGCTCTCCGAGAAATGACTTCTCATTGATCGCTTGATTGATTAAATACTTCATCACCTCTCCCATTTTTCCTGACTCAAGTAACCGAGACAAAAAGAAAAAAGGGCTGAGTACGCCATAACGAGGGTGCTGCCATCGAATTAGCGATTCACTTTCTCGCCATTCACCACTATGGATACACACTATCGGTTGGTAATAGAACATAAACTCTTGGTTGCTTACCGCTTTTGCTATGTCTTCATCCGTAATAACGATGTCGCTATTAGAATTAGAAGCAGCCGCTTCTTTTGTAGAGTTAAGGTTAATTAACTTTGACAGCGACTCTTTTGCTATTGGCTTCTCAAGAACACCAAGCAAATTCAGGTTAAACGCTTTACACATCTTCCTTGCGGCATCGAGCACTGTTTTGCTTTCCGCACTTGTGATGATGATATTGCCTTGAAAATCGGCCTCAGCAAGGCGTTTTAGGAGTTCGATACCATCGATCATCGGCATATTCAGATCACATAAGATCAAATCGACAGAAGAGGCTTCAATAAACTCTAGAGCCTTATATCCACATTCAAAAGGTTGGACATTTTCCATACCCAAACTTTTTAAAACCATCCCCATTACATTCAATTGAAAAGGGTGATCTTCTATCACTACAACATGCTGGTTCATGGTAGCTCCTTAAATGGTTTGATTGATTCTGAACAATAAGTCTTCAATTGGTTCGTCAGCTGTTCGAGGTTATCGTAATGTGCTTGAATACCATCTAAGTCACTTAAGGAGACCAATTCCATTGTTTGCAATTGATTGGCAATGTCCTCTGTGCCTACCATTTTTGCAGCTCCCTTCATCTTATGAGCTACCTGTTTAATGGCTTCGAGATCTCGCTGTTCACACGCAGCTTGAAGCAAAGGCATGTCAGCTTGATGGCTCTTGATAAAGTCAGTGATGATCTGCATGACGAGCTCTTGGTCACCAAACAATTCAGTTAAGTTGGCGAGATCAATCGGAGCAGAGCTCGGCTCACTTTTAGGCTCCGAGGAACTAATACAAGGCTTATCGACAACAGATTGCACCTTATCAAGATGTTTGATTATGGTGTCGCCAATCACCCTTAATTTGGTTGGTTTTGATAAGAAGTCATCCATACCAATCTCAAAGCACTTATCATTTTCACCTTGCACAGCGTTTGCGGTTAACGCAATGATCGGAAGACGAGGTTGGTTTTGGCTCTGCTCTTTTACTCGGATCTGCCTTGTTAACTCATACCCATCCATCTCTGGCATGTGGCAATCAGTAATTAGCAGCCCATAATCTTCATTATCTAAGGCAACAAGTGCTTCCTTGCCGTTATCTACCATGTCGGCATGGAAACCTAATTGCTCAATTTGTTGAAGAATTATCTGTTGATTGATTGGGTGATCTTCCGCTATTAAGATAAGTCTTTGATTCTGTTTGGCAGACTCGCGCGACTCAGTACTCAATTTCAGATTATTATCATCTTGGACAACATCTTCCACAAACGCAGGACAGTTGTGCAAACAGTGCATCAACTGCGAAGGCAACAATGGGTTTGCTGACAGATTCCAGCCCAATTTGCATGGCGCAGGCGAAAGCATTCCTTGTTCACTGACACAAATAAACTGCACGCTTTCGGCGAACGTATCAATGCTCTGATCTAGCTCATGAGGAATAAACACAAAATCAGGCTCAATGGTATCGACCCAGTGTGCGAGCTCTTTAGTCACCTGAACATTCTTTGAGATAACCTTAATACCCCAAGATGTTAGATAGTTCTCTAATTCAGATTGCTGCATGAACGTTTTGGTAAGTAGCGCCACCTTGCCATTCATGTCCGCCCTGTTATTTTCAGCGAGCGTTTTAAGCGGCAGCGTAATAGAGAACGTTGAACCAATGTTGATCTTACTCGTTACGCTAAGACTGCCACCCATTTGTTCAATAAGTTGCTTCGAGATAGTCAAACCAAGGCCTGAACCACCATATTTCCTCGTGGTTCCTTCATCGGCTTGAACAAAAGGTTGGAATAGGTTTCGAATGTGTTCTTCACTGATACCGATGCCACTGTCAAACACCTCGAAACAAATTTGTTGCTGTTCACCATCCAGGTCGAGTAACTTTGCCGCTAAACCAACGGTTCCATATTCTGTAAATTTAATGGCATTGCTCAACAAGTTATTTAAAACCTGTCCAATACGAATATCATCCATTAAGACTGAATCATTCAACTCAGGGTCTAACCAAAATTTGAACTGTAACCCTTTAGCGTGAGCTTGCCTCGCCTGCAACTGAGTCACTCTAAGGGTCAATGTATCTAGACTTGCTGGCTGATAATCTAGGGTCAGCTTACCGGCTTCAATTTTCGAGAAATCGAGTATATCGTTAACAATATGCAGTAGGTTATTCGCCGATTGACTCAGCGTTGTATGGATTTTTTGAACTTCATAACCAACTTCATATTGCTCTGACAATTCCAACAAGCTAACAATGCCTCCCAATGGAGTGCGGATTTCATGACTCATGTTTGCCAAAAATCGAGACTTGGCCTCAGTTGCGGCGATAGCACTTTGTCTTGCTTGTGTTAGCTCTTCTTGCTGTTGTTTTAGCTCAGTGATATCAGTAAGAACAGAGTCCCATTCATAATAATCACCAAGATCAGAAATCTTACTCTGCAAATTGAGCCAGCGGTTTTGGTTATCAATATTCACTCCAATATCGAGGCTTAGTTTTCCCTCTTTATTTCCACTACGTACCTTCTTAATTAAGGTTCGACGATCCTGAGCATTAAGCGGTGCGAAAAAACTAATTGGAGAGCGGCGCAATTGAGCAGGAGTAAGCCCTAAAAGCTCCTCTACCCCATTACTAATAAAGACGAATTCAATATCGTGAAGACTTCGTTTGGGCTGAATATGCTGTATAACCGCGCCATGCAAATTGTTCGCCAGTTTCTGTACTCGGTCATCGGCACTTTTTGCAATTTTTTTCGCTTCGTAAAGCTCAGTAAGATCATCAAGAATGGTCACTGAGCCTTCGATATTCCCGTTGGAGATATAAGGGCACTTCCAATACGCGTAGTGTTTACTGCCTTGCGGCGAAACGACTTCTTTTTCTAAGCGAGGCAAAACAACCCCGTGATGGATCATTGTGTCTTCATCGGAGTTATTAACGATAGTTCCTTCGATTAACTCAAAACCAGTAAGCTGCTGCGCGGCACTGTTCAGACTGATTATCTGGTTATCCAAGTTACGCACAACAATAGGAAACGGCATTGCGTCCAACAATGAACGCTCGAACTCCACTTGATGTTTGAGAGCGGATTCAGTTCGCTTTCGATCTTCAACTTCACGTCTTAGTTTCCAACTCCATGCCATTACAAGCATAATGAGCACCGATGCTACAGAGATTAAAATGGCAGCACCCAAGATAACATCTGCCGTATCCACGCCTGATTCATAAGACACATCCAACCAATGCTTCTTGATCTGCTGATACTTGTGATGAGGTATGGCGAACAGCGCTTTGTTAATAATATTGTTCAGCACTTCTTGGTCGGCTTCAACACTGTAGGCGACTGGAATATCGTTGTCTTTAGATAGCAGGCTTGTTACGCGTAAGTACCCTGAATACTGGCCCTGTAATAGAGGAGACGCTAAATAGAGCGAAAGCATCGCTGAGTCTACCTCTCCTGTATCCACGGCATCGAGCAAAAGCAACTCAGAGCTATAGGTCTTAATTGGGCAAGCCTCACAATAGCGTTTCACAAGCTCTATTCCGACACTGTCGTTTATAGTTCCAATAACGGAGCTCTTCGTTAACTCACCGAATACCGCCAATTTACTCGTATCACTTTTACCAACCAGTGCCCACGGCTCAACCATGAAAGGCTTAGAATAGAGGTGATGCTCATCGTCACCAGTAGAAGGTGTCGCCTTAGTATGAATTACTGGAAGAGAAACTGGATGAGCTTGGTTGCCCTGTAAATCGAGGTCGTTGTCGTAAATAAAGTTTAACCCCGTAAGTCGGGATATTTCACTCAATATATCAATCGAAATACCATCAGGCTTACCTTCACTATTCATGAAAGATATAGGCTTAGAGTCTGCCGTCGATGATACATATATGTTCGGATTAAGAAGAAGGAACTGCTGTTCTTTTTCAGTTAATAGCAGCTTGTTTTTACTAACGACTAACAGAAGACGCCTTTGTATTTCGTTCAACCACTTTTTGCGAATATTAACAAGCTTGCTTGAGTTATCTTGGTTTATAGCGTTATTGATAATACCCAGCAACTTCCTATTTTCAGGCGTATCCAGTAAGGCAATAACATAATTATTTAAGGGTAAACCATCATGTAAGTTGACCGACAAAAATAACTCATAGGGGCTATTCATTAACTTGTTGTGCAGTAACACTCCATCATCAACAATGGCTAACGCGTTCTCTCGAGCTACAGCAGCAATCGCGGTTTGATAGGATGAATATGACTTAAAAGAAGAAAATGGGAGAAGCGATTTCACAGAAGACGCGTTACTCGAGTCTTCAAAATAAGCCAGGTTTCGTCCCTTCATTAATAAGTGGCTTTCAATAGGCTCACTACTTAGGCTAACCATTCGACTAGATAAGATAGGTTTAGAGTAAATAACACCGCTACTAGAAACATTTTGTTCAGCCGTAATAATGGCATCAACTTGTTCAGTTTTAAGTACGTTATTTAGATCCGACGGAGAATGAAAACCGACAAACTCCAAGCCATTCAACTCACGCTCTGCATAGAAACCGGTCAATTCAGGCAATAATCCCGAAACCTCCCCCTCTTGGACAACAACGTACGGAGAAAATCCTGAGGTTTGAACTCCGATGGTAATCGAACCACTAGCCTTAACGTAAAAAGATACGGAAGAAGCCAGGATAATTAGAGAAAGTAGATTAAAAGCGCGGAACATGAATAACCTAGAGTTTTATTAATTAGTGCACCTTATATCTTATTCACAGTCTCGACTCACCAATTTGCACTGAACAATATGGAACTTCTGTTTAACGCAATCGGTTGCTCCGTTTTGGCAGTATGACTTATAAAATGAATTGTAAGCAGTTGATACAAAGCTTAATAACCCAATCAGCTACTAGGTTGGTCTCCCCGATGTTATATGAGGTCCCATAACAATGATTAAATTTCTACATATCAGTGCAATTATATTACCTATAGCTTTGATCGGCTGCGGGGGAGATAGTTCAAAAAAATCAACCACCACTTCAAAGCCTAAAACCCAGCAAGTTACCGCGACTAAATCTACTCTAAACCAAAAACTGAACAAGGTAGATTTGCAATCAAAAAAACTGAGCTCAGAAGGCGTTAATACGATTATGAACTTGCCTGTCGGAAAGACGAGCCTATCTATCTCTACACCGACCAAATTCAGTCAAGTTAAACAATAGATATTGAAGGATTAGTATTATGAAAAAAACCGTTTTAGCTTCAACCATTTGTATAAGCCTATTCTCTTCGTCTATCGTTAACGCCCACTACAATGGTGCTCATGAAGTCGGTGAGAACATGCGTAGTAGCATTGATGAAATGATTACAACTAAGCTTAAAGCGTCATTTTTTGACTCTGCTGCGCTTTATATGGACGCAACAAATGTTAAGCAATTAAAAACCTCCCCAACTGGATTGCTAACATCTTTGACTACGGGTTCGCAGAACACGGAGCTTCCGTTGGAAACTAGACAGGAGTTGATCGACGCATCTCAAGAAGTCGGCTTTGTCGTTGACTACTTGAAGAAAAACCCTAAGACACAAGGTGTCGATAAAGAGGTGATGGATTTCTGTATTGCAGAAAACGTAGAAGCGAAGAATTGGCCGGGTATTGATTATGTTGTCGATCAATACGGCACAAAAAATGGTATCACTACGCTCCCCGTCTCTATTATCTATTTCGCATCCAAAGGCGAATGCCAAGATCCAAATGATTGGGCACCCAAGTTAAATCAGAGCACCGCAAAATCAGAATTTGAATCCTCAATTCCCCAAGAGATCATTGCTTACAGCTCAAACGTAGGTAACACTGGCGGTGAACTCGTCTTCATTCTTGAAAACAGTTATAACTTCAGTGACGAGCCCGAAGAGCAATTTGAGTCTTTTACTTTCTATCAAACATCAAGCGATGACACTCCTGGAACAGGTCTGTTTAGACGTACTCAAGTTAATAAAAACTCCTCAGACCCTACGCAAGCGTATTCAAAGTTTATCAACGTGGCATGTCAGGACTGCAATAGTGACAACGAGAAGTTTAAAGTTGAGAGCCGCGCCGAGTCTGGCTACGGTACAGTGTCAGTCGCTTCAAGTGCTGTCGAATCTGGAGGCAAATTAATTCCTGGTTTCGTAAGTGAAGATTCAACCGAAACCGAATACTTTGTTCAAGTAAACTATGAGCCAAAGGCCCCTAACAAGGCTACATCTCTATTCGTTGATGCATTCAAATTCGAAGATTCCCTGATCCATGGCCGTTACTATTACGATGGTTTTAAAGGTGTGAAGTTCAGTGCTGAAGAGTTACAAACCGCGAATTTAATTGCTGAATATTCCCTAGCTCATCCCCTAAGCTTAAACGGGCTATCGGTAGTGGAAACCAACGGTGTTCTAACGAATAACTCTTACTCACTACAGGTAAAATCAAATAACTCGGTCATTGTTGCTCCAGTAACCGTGACGGACGCAGAAGATATTCAATTATTAAATGAGATATCTAAGGTTACAGCAGAAGCTATCAATTACGACAATAGCGATGTGACGATTGCTGATTGGAATAAAATATACTAATCAGATCATTAGTTACGATTGTTCGCAAGGCACTGCCTACTTTCCTTGCACTAAGCCACTCAGTCGAGTGGCTTTTTTTGTACGTCTCTTCTCCCCTTCCCAACTACACACTTAAACACTTAAACACTTAAACACTTAAACAATGGTCTTTTGGAGCCAATAAAAATCCGAGAGCCTCACAGCCTTCGGATGTTTTTGGTGTTCTACTTTCAGATGCTAGGCGAATTACAAATCAGCGCCATAGATATCAAATGTGAAGTACTTCGCTGCGATCTTATCATAGGTGCCATTTGCTCTAATCTCTTCAATCGCGGCATTGAATTGTTTCACCAGTTTTGAATCCTGCTTTCTTAGTGCTAAAGCCGTACCTTCGCCAATGTAGGCTTTGTCTGTTACCGCTTTACCCTTGAATTCAAAGCCCTCACCTTCTTTCTTATCTAAGAAAGCCAATGAAAGTTGATCAGAGTTACCAAACGTTAAATCTAGACGCCCATTCTGCATATCCAGATAGACTTCATCTTGGCCGGTATAACGCTTAATGTTTGCCACATCGCCAAACTTGTCGGTTACGTAACGATCGTGAATCGTACCTTGCTGAACACCGATGTTTTTTCCTGTTAAGCCTGCCTCATCTACGCTGAACTCCACGCTTTTAGCTGCAACAAACACGGCTGGAGTTTGGTAGTACTTATCAGTAAACAAAATCTTGCGCTTACGCTCTTCAGTAATACGCATCGAAGCCATAATCACATCTGACTTTCTTGCCAATAAGCTTGGAATTAGCGAGTCCCAACTTTGTGAAACCCAAGTACAGTCTAATTTAGCTTGCTCACACAAAGCGTCAGCTATCTCAATATCAAATCCGACAGGCACACCGTCACTGTTTTTATAGTTGAATGGCGGATACGTAAAGTCTGACGCCAAACGGATTTCTTTCGCCTGTACCGTTGTACCAAGTAAAGCGGCCGCACAAGCGAGTCCTAGTATTATCTTTTTCATCATTGCCATCCTAGATATGATCTTTATCGAGTTGAGATTGAGTTTCTTTATGCTGAGATTGTTTGCCTTGTTGATTCTTTTCTAATTCGGTTTGGTAGCGTGTTAGTGACGTTATCACTTCTAGCATGCTCTCTTGGCTACCAATACTGATTCGTACACAGTTACGCAAAGCAGGTTCGTGGTTTTGGTTTCTTGTCACAATGCCATCCTTCGCCAATACGCTAAACACATGGTGCCCCGGTTTTTGACGTAGCAAAACGAAATTAGTCGATGAAGGGTAAACCTGTTCTATAAATTCAAACCGCGTTAGCTCACAAGCAAACCGATTACGCAATTCAACCAACTTTAACGTCGCGCTTTCCATCAACGCAATTCGTTCATCAGACAATGCGTCTAGCACTATTTGAGATGAGCAATCTGGCATTGGATAAGGGGGAATCAGTTTCGCGACATACTGCATCACATTTTGACTCGCTAAGATAAAGCCACATCGAACCGCAGCCAATCCAAACGCCTTAGACAAGGTGCGAATCACAACCAAATGCGGATAACGCGCAATAAGGCTCACAGCTGACGTTTGTGGTTCAAATTCGATATACGCTTCATCGACTACCACTAGCGACTTGCCAATCGTGCCTTCCAGTACCTGAATCAAATCCAATTTAGGGATCACATTGCCCGTAGGGTTGTTTGGTGAGCAAAGAAACACGATATTAGCCAATTCCGCTTTATTCACTATATCAGCGACGTTAAGGCTGAAGTCTTCCTGCAATGGAGAGTCTAAAGTATTAATCGCCAATGCATCGGCGCAAAACTCATACATCGCATAGGTTGGAGAACAGATAAGTATGTTGTCGCTCGCCGGCTTACAGAATGTTCTAATCAGCAAATCAATCGCTTCATCTGCACCACGGACAGCAACCGTCGCGGCATCAGTGCCACAGTAATCTTGGTAAGCCTTAGCAATATCTTGTGGTAAGAAGTCTGGGTATCGGTTGTGACTTGCTTCTCCTTGAAACAGCGAGCTTTCCAATTCATTGGCGTTTAACCAAACACGTCCATCACCACCAATTCTTCTTGCCGATTGATAAGGTATTAATTTTTTTACAGCCTGAGGTACTAAGCTATCAATAAAAGATGTCAAGAAGCTATCCCTTTCACAAAATCACAATGTCTTCATCATTGCCTTCATATTCAATAAATGTGACCTATACACATATTGAATCACAAATGATGATTAAGTATTTACATTCAAACAGAACACTATTGATAAATGAATCGAAATAATCACATAATAGCCATGATAAAAAATCATAGGTAAAGATATGAATCGCACACTTCCTTCAACTAAAACCTTGCTCGCGTTCTTGTCGACGGCAAGGCACCTCAATTTTACGCGAGCGGCACATGAGCTGAATGTTACGCAAGGTGCAGTGAGTCGTCAGGTATTGTCGTTTGAAGAAAGTCTCGGGTGCGATCTTTTCTACCGACATGCTCGCGGGTTGTCATTAACACCTAAGGGAGAAGAACTGGTTCCGCTGATTCAAGATACCATCCAACAACTGCAATCGGCGTTAAATCAAGTTGCCAGCTCTCCATCGAAGATCAAGCTCAACGCACCAAGTTGTATTACCTCTTGGCTGCTACCAAAGTTGATGTCTTTTCAGCAAGCCTATCCTGAAATTGATGTCGAACTCACGTCGACCATCAAGCACGTTTTTGAACCAAGCTTTGACCCGTTTGACGCCGTAATCACCTATGGTAAGAAGCCAAGCCAACAATCGATAGTGAGCCAGTTATTGTTCAACGAGCAACTGGCTCCGGTCTGCCAAGCTCAAAGCATTACGCAAAGCCATCTTGTAAGTAGCGCTTCTACTATCATCAAGCCACATCAGCTCGCCCAATACACTTGGTTGCACGCCAACAATGAGCAGAGTGATTGGCGGCTTTGGTTGGAACACATAGGCAGCCACGACCTTTCAAGCAAGAACAACCAACAATTCGCGACGCTCGATCAAGCGATGAACGCAGCCATTCAAGGGTTTGGTATTGCCATAGGCGACATCACGCTGGCCAAGCAAGATATTGATTTGGGTAGATTGGTGAAAGTGAGTGAAGGCAGTGTCTTCTCTGGAAATGGTTACTTCTTACTGCAACCCAAGAATCGACAAAATACATCCTTATCTACGCTGGTTGATTGGCTCGTCGATTAGCGGCAATCATCTTTGGAAAGCCCCCACTGTAGCTTTAATAGATCGTCATAATGAGAATTTTACCGTTCTCAAAATGAAACTATTTCCCGGTAGCTACGTATTGGTGTTTAGAGTTTAGAACGGACGTTTCTTTAACTAGTTGAAAAGAAAATTAATTCAACTTTTTACGTCAGAAATTCTATCCCAATGGATAAAATGGCATTCGAATTGCTTTGTCATAGATAACCCAACCAATATACAGCAGGTTGCACCAATAACATTGCAGCTTGCCACGGAGGATAGGCTATGACCTTACAAAGACACACGTATTACGGCTTGATTCACCATGGAATTAAAACTCTATTAATGGACAGAATTGGCCACTTCACAGAGCGTGAATATCACGAGTATCTCGACTTAACGACCGGCAAATCGACGTGTTTTACCATGAGTGAACAAGAGCTCGAGAATACCTTAGACAGTTTAAAGAGCGAAGGTTACCTTGAAGATATCAAGAAGCTAGTACCTCGCTACCAAACCACATCAATGCAATAACGTTCTTAATCTCGATTGGGCGCTTCAATCCTTTATTGGGGTTAAACTCGCCAAAACGGTTAGATGTAATTAATTGGCATCCAATTGTCTCGAGCTATTTAGCATCGAGACAGTTTTGGTTAGACTGTCTGCAACTCAACTAACTGGATAGTCAGTGCCACATGAAGCAAATTCTTGATTTCATTCCTCTCATTATTTTCTTTGCGCTTTACAAGATGTACGACATCTACACGGCTACAGGTGCATTGATTGTTGCTTCCGCAGTACAAATCATTTTGACGTACATCATCTACAAGAAAGTAGAAAAAATGCAGATCATCACCTTTCTAATGGTTGCCGTATTTGGTGGCATGACCATCTTTTTGCATGATGACAACTTCATAAAATGGAAAGTGACCATCGTTTATGCGCTATTTGCTATCGGCCTTACAGTCAGTCACCTAATGGGCAAATCAGCGATTAAAGGCATGTTGGGTAAAGAGATCTCTCTTCCTGAAGCAGTATGGGGCAAGATCAACTGGGCTTGGACTCTGTTCTTCACATTGTGTGCGATCCTCAATGTTTACGTTGCTTTCAACCTGCCATTGGATGTGTGGGTCAACTTCAAAGTGTTTGGCTTACTGATCGCTACTTTTGCATTTACCTTACTAACGGGCGTTTATATCTATAAACATTTACCAAAAGACCAACATTTGCCAAAAGATAAGCATCAGCAAAGAGACCAAGAAACACAAAACGATACGCAACAAGAGCTCTCAGGTAAAAATACCGAGGAGAAATAACCCTTAGGGATGAGTCCTCACCCCCTTTTTGATACAATTATTATCAATATGCGATTTAACAGTGGCCAATGATACTCGTGATCATTGGCCACTGATTGTTTGTGTTCGGTGAATACGTTAAAAATACGACCACCGCGAACCCCGCAAACACATCTATTTAAATTTAAAACAATCAATACCATTAAGAGTACAACAATGACTATTCAATCAACTTTGAACCCGATTGGTTCTTTACTTCTTCGCACTTTGGCGATGCCTTCTGATACCAATGCAGCAGGCCAGATTTTCGGTGGTTGGATAATGTCTCAGCTCGACCTTGCTGGCGGGATACTGGCGAAAGAGATCTCTAACGGCAAGATAGTCACCGTGTCAGTATCAAGCATCGAATTCAAACAGCCAGTGTCGGTTGGCGATGTGGTCTGTGTTTATGGCGACTGCACCAAGATTGGCCGTAGCTCGATGAATATCGACCTAGAAGTCTGGGTTAAGCCTGTACTTGATCACGGTATTGGCGATCGTTACAAGGTATGTGGCGCGACATTCAACTACGTTGCCGTGGACGAAAGCGGTAAACCTCGCTCAATCAACAAATAACGTTTTTCATTAAGCCATTAACGCAAATGGTCTTTAGTTTCAGCAAATGAAATTACTAAAGACCATACAACTCTCTCGCACCAATTCACAATTTCTTGTCATTAACTCTTCCAATACCGATTAGTTCGCGTAAATTAGCCAGATAACTAATTTAATCGCTCTAATTCAGTGAAGTAACATAAGGATATCTCAACATGTGGTACGTGATTTTTTCTCAAGACGTCGAAAACTCATTAGAAAAACGCCTAAGTGTTCGCCCACAACATCTAGAACGCCTACAAACACTTCACGATGAAGGCCGACTGTTAACAGCAGGTCCAATGCCAGCAATTGACTCCGATAACCCTGGCGAAGCAGGCTTCACTGGTTCTACTGTTATTGCTGAATTCAACTCTTTGGAAGACGCACAAGCATGGGCTGATGCAGACCCGTACATCGCTGCTGGTGTCTACCAGAATGTAATTGTTAAACCATTCAAGAAAGTATTTTAACGTGAAAAAATGGATTATTGGGTCACTGGCTATTGCCCTACTCGCAGGCTGTAGCTCATCAAGTGAACAAGACAAACAAAGACAGTTAGAGATGATGGCTCACCATCGTGCGGGCGTTTTATCTGCCGGCCTACCTATTGAGTATGGTCCACTCTCTATCATGCGTGTGCTAGCAAAAAATACTGTCGTCGAAATCATGATGATCTACAACCAAGATGCAAAAGGTGCTAAGCCTTTAAACCAAGTTGTAGATATGAGTGTGAATAGCTACTGCACCAACTCTGAAGTAAGAGCTAACCTCGACATGGGCTTAGCTTACAACATCAAAATTCGCAATACACGCGGACAACTGATGGTTGAAAAGCTGATCAGCAAAGAGACTTGCCAGAGCAGCAGCTAGATTCGATATTCGAACAAGCATAAAACCAGAAGGCCTCGCAAATGCGAGGCCTTTTTTGTGGTTCATCGTGGAGTAGAGGGTCAATCAAATCTTAGACTAAATTATGCCTCAGCGGATCCCCACTCTTTACGCAGTGTCTTCGTCGCCGAAACTAAGTTAGTAAGTGCCGCTTCTGTCTCTGCCCAGTTACGAGTCTTTAATCCGCAATCAGGGTTTGCCCACAAACGTTCTGCAGGTATTTTTTCTGCCGCTTTCTTAAGTAAATCTACAATCCACTCTTCTGAAGGGATGTTTGGCGAGTGAATATCATAAACGCCAGGTCCAATCGCATTCGGATAGTTAAACTCTTCAAACGCTTTCAGCAATTCCATGTTCGAGCGAGAAGTCTCAATGGTAATCACATCGGCATCTAGCGCGGCCACTGAATCAATGATCTCGTTGAACTCGCTATAACACATATGGGTATGAATCTGAGTTTCTGGTTTAGCACTCGCCGCTGAGATCTTAAAGGCATCCACTGCCCATTCTAAGTACTCTGCATGGTCGCGTTTTTTCAAAGGCAAACCTTCGCGAATAGCAGGCTCATCGATTTGGATAATGTTAATACCTGCGTCTTGTAAATCAGACACTTCATCACGTAGAGCAAACGCCAGTTGGTTAGTGATCTCTTTGCGTGAGATGTCTTCACGAGGGAATGTCCAACATAAGATAGTCACTGGCCCTGTGAGCATGCCTTTCATCTGCTTTGAAGTTAGAGATTGAGCATAAGTCGACCACTCGACCGTCATTGGTTTTTCACGCTCGATATCCGCAACCACAATCGCCGGTTTCACGCAACGAGAGCCATAACTTTGTACCCAACCAAACTTAGTGGTTTGGAAGCCTGCTAGGTTTTCTGCAAAGTACTCCACCATGTCATTGCGTTCCGCCTCGCCATGCACAAGCACATCCAAATCTAAGGCTTCTTGGCGCTTAACCGCATCAGCAATATGACCTTTCAATGCGGTTGTGTATTCCGCTTCATTCAGTTTGCCAGTTCGGTAAGCACTACGCTGAAGACGAATCTCTCCTGTCTGTGGGAACGAACCAATGGTTGTGGTTGGTAACAGCGGTAAGCCGAGAACTTCAGACTGATGCGCTGCGCGCTCTGCGTATGGAGCACTGCGTTCTGCCAGTGCTTTGGTAATGGTATTGATACGAGCCTGAACTTGTGGCTTGTTCACATGAGTCGCGTTCTTACGGGCAACAATTGGTTGGCTGTAAGTCTCACACGCCAAAATGGCATTTTGATCGCCGTCTAACGCCGCACCCAACAAGCTCACCTCGGTGACTTTCTGTTTTGCGAAGGCAAACCAACTCTTCACTTCTTCGCTAAGCGTTTCTTCTAACTCCAAATCAACAGGACTATGCAGCAATGAACATGAACTTGCGATCCAAAGCTTATCTCCTAGTTTGTCTTTCACAGGTTGCAGTAACTCAAGCTGCGCGGCTAAGTCAGCTCGCCACACATTGCGTCCATTGATTGCACCCGCAGAAAGTACCCAATCTTCCGGTAACTTATTAACCACTTCATCGAGTTGCTGCGGTGCTGCTACTAAGTCGATATGTAAGCCGTTGATAGGCAGATCTACGATTTTATCTAATGTATCTGTGACCGAATCAAAGTAAGTGGTAAGTAGTAGTTTTACATCGCCTTGAATCACTTGGTAAGCCAGCTTGAATGAATCTACCCACTGATTATCAAGCTCCAAAGCCAGGATTGGCTCATCAATTTGGACCCACTCTACGCCAAGCTTTGAGAGCTTTGCCAAAATGGCTTGATACGCGGTAAGAAGGCGAGGAAGTAGAGATAAGCGGTCAAACCCTTCTTCCACTTCTTTGCCTAGGTATAAGTAAGAGAGTGGCCCAAGGAGTACAGGCTTAACTTTGTGTCCTGCTTTAATCGCTTCATTCACTTCATCAAACAGTTGAGGCCAACTTACTTCAAAAGAGTCATCTTTGCTGAACTCAGGAACAATGTAGTGGTAGTTAGTGTTGAACCACTTGGTCATGTCAGAAGCAGCTGAACTGTCTTTAGTGACATCATTCGACGTATGCGAACCACCGCAGCAAGTAGATTGAACTTGAGACTGACCGCGACCTACACGGAACAAGGTATCTAAATCTGGGAAGGATTTTTCATCTTCAGATCCACCAGCATGGCGCTTGGGAACGTGACCTAGAAGTAGAGTCGTAGTTAGTACATGGTCATACCATGCGAAGTCACCCGCAGTTGCAAAGCTTAGATTCGCGTCAGCTTGTACATTCCAGTTACGATTTCTTAATTCACTGCCGATCTGCTTAAGCTCAGATTGATCGATCTCACCGCGCCAGTACTTCTCGAGAGTGAATTTGAGTTCGCGTTTTTCACCGATACGTGGGTAGCCAAGAATATGCGTTGTTGTCGTCATGTGTCTGTTCCTTATTCGATAATTTTAATTTCCGGTCAGACTGCCTGTAATGATTGTATTTTCAACAAAGGCGTCTGGATGGCTAAACTATCTCCCTAATCTGAACGATGAACAAGGTTCAAATATTCATCTTGTTTATTAATAATTTTCATCTTTAATAATCTAACCGCTAATTTATTAAATCCATCTGGACATCCAGACGTTTACAAATGAAAGAAAACACCGTAGGGTGATTATTAAGAAATATTGAATTAGCTTAGGGAATATGAGGAATACTCATGATAGAGCTTAAACACCTTCGAACATTGACCACCTTGAGAGACAGCGGCTCGCTAACCGCGACTGCAACTTCTCTTCATCTGACTCAGTCGGCACTTTCTCACCAGTTGAAAGACCTTGAGGCCCGTATTGGCGGTCAGCTCTTTTTGCGTAAAACAAGGCCGGTTAAATTTACCTCGGAAGGCGAAATTTTGTTAAAACTGGCTGATGAGATACAGCCACAAATCGCCAAAGCTGAAAACGAACTCGCAAGCCTAAAAGAGGATGTGAATGGCCGATTGCACATGGCGATCGAGTGTCACTCATGCTTCCAATGGCTAATGCCCGCTTTGAAGGAATACCAAGTTGCTTGGCCAAGCGTGACCTTAGATTTCTCGTCAGGGTTTGGGTTCGAGCCTCTACCGGCATTGATGGCTGGAGAACTCGATTTGGTGATCACCTCTGATATACAGCCCCGTTCTGAAGTTCACTACGAACCGCTTTTCGATTTTGAGATGCGTTTGATCACCGCGATCAACTCTCCTTTAGCCGAAAAGCCGAGTATTGAACCGCAAGATCTTAGTGATATTACGATGCTCTCTTATCCGGTTCAAAAGCAGCGTCTCGATGTAGTGAAACACTTTTTGCAACCTGCAGGCGTTGAACCAAAGAAATGGAAACAGGCAGACAACACATTGATGTTAGTGCAAATGGTATCGGCAGGTTTAGGTGTTGCGGCCTTACCTAATTGGGCAATCAGTGAGTTTTCAAGACAAGGGTTAATCGCCAGTAAACCATTGGGCAAAGGACTTTCAAGAAGGTTGTTCGCAGCGGTAAGAAACTCAGAAAAAGACAAACGTTACCTACAAGCTTTCTTTAGCACGGCAAGACAGCAAAGTAAGAGTCACCTAGATGGCATTGAGGTCGTTTAAGAGACTCGTTGTTGGGTTAGTTTATGCCTGCGTTGAACCTGATAGATATGCGCCAGAAACAAAAAAGTCACAGATTATCTGTGACTTTTTATTACCAATACCGACAACAGGCAATGAGTATTAATTCGTGATAGAAGAAACTCTCATTGTGAGCTTATCTTGGATAAGACTTAAACTGGTTAGTTAATGGATCGTATTGATAGCCCAACATATCAAGCTTACCTACAACACTTTCTATATCCATTTCATACATACTGATCAGCTCTTCAAAGCTATCGCATTCTAAGCGAAGTTTTTCATTCACGATTCCCAGCAAAATAATGCTATCGAAACCTTTGACGTTGCTTAAATCCATCCCGTACTCCTAACGAACACACCGACTAGATTTAAGTTTAGAACGCTTACCAACACCACGCTAAAAAACAGATCACACTTTTTCGATTCAACACCGAAAGGCTTGTGAGATCAGTAACCGCCTACATCGCCCAAACTGGCGTTAAACCAACAGCCGCCGCCAATAACATCAACAATGAAATAGTCAGCTGAAGCTTTTCAGGGGTTTTAACGAACAATAAATGCCAACACCACACCACGATAGCTGAGATTAGCAAAGCAAAGCTAAACAGCAGAGTTGAAATCATTGGCTCTAATTGAGCTTCAGACAGAGAGTAAACATTGATGACCGTCGCCAAAACCACCAACATCCCCGTCAGCACACCAACAACGGGCAGAACACGGTGAAAAGCCTGTAAGCGTGTTCTTGCAATCGTCAGCAGTAAATGACCAAACGCTGCCCCCAATAAAACCACGAGTAATAAAGTGCTAATAATACCGACTGTGGTTGCTTGCTCCGTCGCTTGTATAGCAACGTATGACAGTGCTAAACCACAAGCTAAATACATCACCCAAATAGGGCCAGAATCTCGAGTCTTCTTGGTTTGAACTTGAGAATAGAAATAAAAGATCGCGAACACGACAAGAAATGCTTCAATTCTTAATGAGGCAACGGCAAGCCAAAGCACGCCAATTGCAGGCAACATCTTGTGAATGCGGCCACGTTGTCCCGGGCAAATATCCCCTTTCACTAAGATGAGGGTTAAGATCAGTTGGGCTCCTAATAGCATCGGAGCAAATTGTACTAATAACGTTTCGACCATTGTGGATCTACTTCTTCAAACTTATTTTCGCGAATAATATCAAAAACTGGTGCGAACACTAATCAAAATCATAAATTAGAGACGAGATTCAAGGCTTCAACTATGCTGATGTATGGCTCTTCTGTCGCCATTTACCGTAAAAATACGAAAGACATCAAAACTAACAGGGGCATGTTCTACTGGCTAGTCTAGGCTCATGCCGCTATAATTCCCGCCTCAAAAATCAGAGGTTGAAATATGTACAGCGATATCACTCCTATTCACGAACACAAAAAATACTGGGCCGAGTGCTACGGAACTGCACCTTTTTTGCCTACCAGTAGAAAGGAGATGGATGCTCTTGGATGGGATAGCTGTGACATTATTATTGTAACTGGTGACGCTTATGTCGATCACCCGAGCTTTGGCATGGCTATCATTGGTCGCCTTCTTGAAGCTCAAGGATTCCGCGTGGGCATTATTGCGCAACCAAAGTGGGACAATAAAGACGCCTTCATGAAGCTAGGTAAACCTAACCTATTCTTCGGCATTACAGCGGGTAACATGGACTCCATGATCAACCGCTACACCTCTGATCGCAAATTACGTCACGATGATGCTTATACGCCAAACAACGAAGGTGGCAAGCGTCCTGACCGTGCAACTCTAGTTTATTCCCAACGTTGTCGCGAAGCCTACAAAGGCACGCCAATCGTTCTTGGTGGTATCGAAGCAAGTTTGCGCCGTGTGGCTCACTACGACTACTGGTCAGATAAAGTTCGTCGCTCTGTATTGTTTGACGCAAAAGCAGATATTCTTCTTTTTGGTAACGCTGAGCGTGCACTGGTTGAAGTGGCACACCGCATTGCCGATGGCGAAGACATGTCTACGCTGACCAATATCCGCGGTACTGCTATCAATCTTCCTGCTGCCCCAGAAGGCTTCAAGATCATTGACTCTTCTCGTATCGAAAAGCCGAACAAAGCGTACGTTCCTGTTAACCCTTACGAAGTTGAAACCCAGTGTGATACTAAGAAAGACGAAAAAGAAGAAGTAAAAGCGCAACCTATTACTATTCGTCCTTCTCGTCACGACGCAAAAACAACCGCGGTTCGTATCCCAGGTTACGAAAAGCTAAACAATGACCGTATTCTTTACGCTCACGCTAGCCGTATTCTGCACCTTGAGACAAACCCGTACTCAGGTCGAGCTCTGATTCAACGTCACGGTGATCGCGAACTTTGGGTTAACCAAGCGCCG
Source organism: Vibrio sp. 10N.222.49.A3 (assembly GCF_041475145.1). Lineage (NCBI taxonomy): Bacteria > Pseudomonadati > Pseudomonadota > Gammaproteobacteria > Vibrionales > Vibrionaceae > Vibrio > Vibrio sp. 10N.222.49.A3. The sequence goes on along the minus strand of NZ_JBFRVM010000038.1, from coordinate 62,552 downwards.
ATTCCATTGGCCACAGAAGAGATGGACTACGTGTTTGGCCTTGCTTATAAGCGTGTTCCGCACCCTATGTACGGCAAAGCGAAAATCCCTGCATACGACATGATCAAAACCTCGGTTAACATCATGCGTGGTTGTTTTGGTGGCTGTTCTTTCTGTTCAATCACAGAGCACGAAGGTCGTATCATTCAGAACCGCTCGAAAGAATCTATCTTGGATGAAATCGAAGACATTAAAGATAAAGTGCCGGGCTTCACAGGTACTATTTCTGATTTGGGCGGCCCAACGGCGAACATGTACCGTTTAGGTTGTTCAGATCCTAAAGCAGAAATTAACTGTCGTCGTCCATCATGCGTGTTCCCGAAAATCTGTGAAAAGCTAAACACAGACCATCAACACACCATCGACCTGTACCGCTCTGCGAGAAAAGTACCGGGCGTTAAGAAGATCATGATCGCTTCTGGTGTACGTTACGACTTAGCAATTGAATCTCCAGAATACGTGCGTGAGCTTGTGACTCACCACGTTGGTGGTTACTTGAAGATTGCTCCAGAGCATACTGAAAAAGGCCCACTGGATCTGATGATGAAGCCGGGCATGGGCACGTACGATCGTTTCAAAGAGATGTTCGAGAAATACAGCGCTGAAGCCGGTAAGAAACAGTACCTAATTCCTTACTTCATCTCTGCTCACCCGGGCACAGAAGATGAAGACATGCTAAACCTTGCAATGTGGCTGAAAAAGCACAACTACGAGTGTGACCAAGTACAGAACTTCTATCCATCGCCGATGTGTAATGCAACGTCGATGTACTACTCAGAGACCAACCCTCTGAAACGCGTGAAATATAAGAAGCGTGAAGATGTTCCTGTACCGAAAGGTGATCGTCAACGTCGTCTGCATAAAGCGCTGCTTCGTTACCACGATCCTGAAAACTGGAAGATCATCCGTGAAGCGCTGATCAGCATGGGTAAAAAGCACCTAATTGGTGACAAAGCAAACTGTCTAGTACCAGAAGAAGATTTTGAAGCTCAGACACCGGCGCAGCGTCGTAAGTCTGGTCGTCACGGCTCACAGCGCTTTGCGACTAAGCACAGTAAGTCTCAACCAGGTCTTGGTGGCGAAAGCCCACGTAACCATTCTAAGCCTGGCGGCAATAAGCCAAAACCGGGCGGTAAGAAGCCAACGGGTAGCCAAGGTAATGGCAATCAGGGCAACGGAAAGCAGAACGGCAATGGTAACGCGCATAAACCAGCGACGGGCTTCATCAAAAAAGCCCCTGCTAGTCAGCAATCTCAAGGCAATGGCGGCGGGAATGGCAAGCCAAACCGTAACAAAGCGGGTAATGGTCAAGGTGGTAAACCTGCGAGTAACGGAAAGAATCGCCAGCGCGCAACACAGCGTTAATATAGCGACCCCATTTACTTGGTTATCATAAAAATACAAAGCGCAGCTATTTAGCTGCGCTTTTTTGTGTCTGTTACTAATGAACTACCCAAAAGTTTCACTTGGTTATGTGATTACAAGGGATTCTAACGGGTAAAGACCCAATACTGACTAAACAAATAGTTAGTGACCATGCCCACCAAGATACCAACCGCCATGGCAATAAATACTGCCCCAGTAAACGCAGGCAGCAATTCCGTCATCAGCTTAAAGCACAGCAAATTAGGTACCGCTGATATTGATGCGGTAAACATAAACTTTTGCCACTGAATCAGCTTCTCAGACCAATGACCTCGCCCTTTATATTCAAAAGTCAGTATACGATTACCCAACCATGTCGTCGTTGCAGCAGCAATAAAGGAGCTAATTCGCGCCATCATTAAAGGCAGCCCAACAACATAATGCAGCAATGCAAAAACCAAACAATCAACAACAAACCCACCAACACCAACCACAGCAAATCGAACCATCTTGTGGTGGGACTGTAGTCTTTGGCTATGTGATTGAAGCTTGTCATTGAACATTCGTAGCCTTGAGTTAACGCTGAACATCATTTTCACTTTCAATATGATTCAACGAAAAATTTGGTGTGTTGCTCTGGTGATGGCAGCTGAACAGAGCACGCTTAATCTTGACCGTCGGTTCCAAAATACACGTTAATGCGTTCTCTTTGATCTTAATTTCCACTTCCGCTTTATGGCCGATCAAATAGAATTTATCGATGCCATTTAGTTGCTCGATATCAAGAAGCTTTTTCGCTTGCCCATGACTGTAAAATTGCCCTGAGAATGGTCTTTTACCCACATAAAAACTTGGCGCAGAATTCGTAATCTGTTCAAAAATAATACGGTCACTTTTCTCGTTCGCCTTCCCTAAGTTCAGGTAAACCATCGCAATAATTAACAGCACAGGTAGCACCAAAGCCACACTCGAAAACCACTTCTTATCTTTTTCCACCACAAGTATAGCAACCAGCATCCCAAGGGCTGGAATCCCCGGCAGTACGTACGCAGGGAGAATATTGCCCGCCATAGTGAAAAGAATCAGTGGCGAAATCAACCAACAGACAAGGAATGAAAACAACCCACGATTCTCAGCGTTAATTTCCGCAATTTTCTTGCGACGAGCGAAAGTTAAAATAGGTAATACAATCGACCACGGCGCAGCGGCCTGAATCCAAAACACCCAGATCATGCCTCTGGTTTCATCATGAGCAGAACCGTATAAGTCGCCCTCCCAACCACTCACAACAAAACGCTTAAAGTGTTCGCCAACAATAAAATAATCAATAAAGCCCGGAGTAGCCATTTCAGCCATAATGTACCAAGGCAAGGCAATCGCCAGCATGACACCTAAACCAGACAACAGTGGAAAGCGTTGCCACAACACTTTAAAAGCCCCAAAGATACCATGTTGTAATAGCAACCAAGGGAATACTGCGATACCCATGATCACAATCGCAACAGGACCTTTTGCAAGCAAGCCCAACGCCAAGCCTACAAATCCAACGTAACCCCAGGTTTTGTTGGTTCTCTCACTTCCTTCGCCTTTACAATCTTCTCCACCGAGCCAACATAAGTAAAAGCCCAGCATCGCGATGGTCATGGCTAACGTTAGCGCCATGTCGGTCATCACAGCACCCGCGGCGATAGAGAAAATCCCACATGTTGCCAATACAACAGCCGCCACTAAGGCACTTTGTCCCGTACGCTTCGCCAGATACGCGACCAATAGAATCGTCGCGAAACCAGCTAACCAATGCGGAGCACGCACAGCAAACTCACTCAAGCCGAACAACTCAATACCAGCAGCACTCATCCATGTGAACAACGGTGGCTTACCCCAAAAAGGAATACCGTAATCAAACTGAGGGGTTAACCAATTGCCAGTTTCTACCATCAAGCGAGCCATTTCTCCATAGCGCGCTTCAGTGGTGTCCATTAACGGATAAGTCGCCAAAGATAAAAGCCTTAAAACTAGTGCAAAAGCCAACAAATACCATAGATGCGTTCTGTTCAGACTCATGCTGATTCCTCTAATTTAAAATGTGTTTTCAATGCGGGTGTATCAACGACCGATTGAATCAGATAAAGAGGGCGATTCTTGGTTTCGATGAAAATACGACCTATGTACTCCCCCATTAAACCAATACTCAACAGTTGGATTCCGCCAAGTGCAAGTTGCACGACCATCATTGACGGATAACCCGTAATTGGCTCGCCAAACATCATGGTTTTGAATACGATGAAGACGCCATATACAAAAGCAGTAAGAGCCACTAAACCACCAACGGCCGTCGCAATACGCAGAGGTCGGATAGAGAACGAGGTAATCCCATCCATCGCCAAACCGATTAACTTGAGGTAGTTCCACTTGGTCTCACCACAGAAGCGAGCATCACGCTTAAATTGGAGTGTCGCTTGTCGGAAACCCGGCCATGAAAAAATGCCTTTCATGTAGCGGTTACGTTCTGGAAGCTGATTGATATGGTCGACAACCTCTCGGCTTAACAGTCGAAAATCACCCACATTCTCAGGAACATCAATCTTCGCAGCCACGTTCATGACTTTGTAAAAGCTCGCTGCTGAAAACTTCTTAAACCATGTTTCACCATCACGCTGGCTGCGCTGCATATTGACGACGTCATAACCTTCGCGCCACTTGGCAATCATTTGCGGGATAAGCTCAGGTGGATCTTGTAAGTCAGCGTCTAGCAAAATCACCGCTTGTCCACGACAGTGCTCAAGGCCTGCGCTCATCGCTGATTCTTTGCCAAAATTACGGCTTAAACCGATAACAGAAATTGAGCTATTGATTGAAGTGAATGAACTCACCAACTCCAAGCTGCTGTCTTTGCTACCGTCGTCGACATAAACGATTTCACTCTTGATGGGCAAGCTATCAAGCACCTTGGTAAGGCGAGAGTGGAACTCTTCCAATACCTCTTGTTCATCGTAAAAAGGCACAATGATAGACAGAGAAACCGCAGGGTTGATCTGCGATGTAGATATCTTAGGGCGGCTTATATGAAGTTCAGACATAATACGTTCTTCTATTTTTTAATCTGAACCCAATCTACCCTCCCATAAGTGAAAGTTATGTTATTGACATATTTTTCACGCTCACTCAGGATAATGTTACCGTCTATTTCTGTATGAGAATCAAAATGAAACGAGTTCTATTAGTCGAAGATAACCGTGAAATCGCAGGTGTCTTGTTTGATTATTTTGAGTGTATTGGTATGGAACTCGATTATGCGGACAACGGCGAACTCGGCCTGCAACTCGCGTTGGAAAACTCATTTGATATCATCATATTGGATCTGATGTTGCCAAGAATGGACGGCCTCACGGTTTGTAATAAATTGCGAGACCAAGGCAACGCGACACCTATTTTGATGCTGACCGCGCTAGATAGCCGCGATGATATGTTGAAAGGGTTTGAGCATGGTGCCGATGACTATCTAACCAAGCCTTTTGATTTGGATATTTTAGAAGCAAGAATGAACGCACTAGTTCGTCGTTACCGCGGAAAAGTAGCCTCTTCAAAACTTCAGTTCGGTGAACTCACCATCGACCAAAAAACCCGTAAAGCTTACCGCCAAGATAAGCTTCTTGCGCTAAACCCAACCACTTACACCATACTTGAGATGCTCTGCCAAAACGCACCGGAAGTGGTGACTCGTGAAGATATCTCCTACAAATTATGGGAAGAAGATGAACCCAATAATGATGTGCTGCGCAGTCACATCTATCAATTACGAAATCAACTCGACAAGCCTTTTGACAGTCAAATGTTGATTACGGTTCCTAAAATAGGATTCCGCTTGGAGTCATCTAATTGATTTCCAACTTTCTGACAAGCACTAAAACCCTCACCGGCCGCTTAGCTGTTTTCTTTGGGCTAATGGCCGTGATTGTGTCTGCGTTCGTCTATGTCGTTTTTATTGTCGCGCTCTACATGTCTGAAGACCGGGTCGGTGAAAGACGCATCTTGATTGACCGCAATTACGCCGTCGAGCTATTTCAAGCCGGAGAAAGTGGTGAGTTAAGAATTGATGATCTGACAGTCGCCTATAACGACCCGTCATTCGTACCTCCCGAATATTATAAGCTCATTGCAAATAAAGAGAGCTTTCTCGGAGAGATCGGCGAAGAGCCAGAGTCAAGAATGGTCTATGTTGGCGAGTATTCTGACAAAGGAAAAACCCACCCAATAATCCTACTTTCCGAAATAGACCGTGTTGAATTTGCTATTTCTGAACTTGTGTACGCGACCGCCTTTGTGCTCACGTTACTTTCTATCTTAATTTTTAGTTTTGGTGCTCTGCTCTATCGACTGTCAAAACGACTGATTGAACCATTCAACTCTCTGTCTGAGCAACTTGAGTCGAATAAACTCAATCTCAACGAAGAGTTCGGTGTGAGTGATGATGCGGCAGTTGAATTTCGTCAGCTAACCGATCAACTGAATCAGTATCGTCGAGAAATCAATTCCTTGGTCAAGCGTGAACAAGCCTTTGCTCGATACTCAAGCCATGAGTTAAGAACACCACTAACCGTTGCTCGTGGTGCGAATAAATTGCTATTAAGAAGCGAAACCACCGAGTTTCAATCTCGGCAGGTTGAACGCATTGATGAAGCCATTGTTCAGATGTCTGAGATGGTCGATGCCCTGCTTGGCCTAGTTCGTTACGAAAGAAATAGTGACGATGCACCGCTGCGCTTGTTTAGCCAGCAAGAATTAGAGACCATCGTTTCCAAAAATACGTTACAAGCAAATGAGAAAGCAGTCGAAATATCCCTACTCGTTCAATCTGAGCCTATAATTCAAGCCACCAGTGCGATCATGAACATGTTGGTTGGCAACTTGTTGAGAAATGCGATTGCAGCGACCAATAGTGGCACAGTGAGCATCACTCTCTCACAAGACAACCTGGTAATTGAAGACCAAGGAGAAGGCCTTCAGGAACAGTACAATCCGAATGGTCATGGATTAGGTTTATTGATTGTCGACGACTTGTGCCAGCGCTTCCATTGGGACTTTGAGTTGGTCAATCGCAACTCTGGAGGGTGTACTGCAAGAATCGCCTTTCAGACAGATTCCTCCTTATCCACATTAAAGCAAGCAAACTCGTAATACGAAGCTCAATACCCTATGAAAACTTGATTTAGTTGGTTTACAGCGCTCGCTAGCTACTAGATACTCAGTAGTCCTTTTTGATTTAAAAATGCTGGCTCTTGAGTCAGCATTTTGTCTAAGTGCGATGAAACTAAATAATAGCCCTGTAACTCAGCATCAATACAACGATCACACCTTTTTCTTAAAGCGAGACGATAAGCTTCACTCCCACTTTTGCGGCAACAAAGCCAGAAAGTTCATGAAGCTACTGGAAGACGATCACCCAAACACCACCACTCTAATAAGCTATGGGTCCGCTCAAGCTAACTCCTTGTTCTCGCTAGCCGCACTTGCAAAAATCAAAGGCTGGACGCTTGAGTTTTACGTCGACCACCTTCCTCAATGGCTACAAGAACGCCCACTCGGCAACTACCGTGGCGCTATCGATCTTGGGGCTAAGGTTATTTCAGTCAAAGAAACAGGCTCTGAGCTTCATCCACAAGCGTATATTGGACAAATAAGGCAACCAGGTTCCGATTGTATTGTGTTACCTGAAGGTGGACGTTCTCAGCTTTCTGAATATGGCGTGAAGCAACTGGCGATGGAAATACTCAGCTGGACGCGCTTCGAAAACAAACACGATTTTGTGGTGGCACTACCCGCTGGTACAGGCAGTACGGCTCTGTATCTACATAAGCATTTAAAAGTACACAATATCCCGGTGTTAACCTGTGCGTGTGTAGGTGGTAATGACTATTTAACTCAGCAATTCGATGAACTTGGCGAATCCGATCACCCACAGATTTTACCGCTCAAAACCAAACACCATTTTGGTAAGTTGTATCAGCAGGATTATCAAACTTGGTTAGACCTGCAAGAGCAAACTGACATTGAGTTTGACCTGCTCTATGACCCTTTGATGTGGCAATGCTTAGTACAGTGGCAACAAGACAACCCAACTAAGACCATCATCTATATTCATCAAGGCGGCATCTTAGGCAATGAATCGATGTTGCCGCGCTATCAGCGGAAGTATCCGGAGATGAGCATTAGCAAAACCAACACATCTTGGTAATTTTTTTCCTTTATTCTCCAGTTTAGCTATTCAAGTTATAAACTGAAATCTGGCGAGAATCATCGCGTTATCTATACTTTCGATTGGAACATCAATTGTCATCGAAAGGAATCACGCATGCGAACAATCACTACGCTCGGCCTGTTTTCAGTTTTACTGCCCTTCTCTGCGATTTCAGGAGAAAACATCACTTACCAAGTCGATGGTATGGATTACGAAGGTTATTGGAGTGAAGCCAGTGACCAAGCGCCTTTGGTGCTGCTAATTCACGATTGGGATGGCTTAACTGATTACGAAAAGAAACGTTCTGAGATGCTCAACGAACTCGGTTACAACGTGTTCGCCATCGACCTATTTGGTAAAGGCATTCGCCCTACCGAAGTGAAAGACAAAAAACAACACACAGGCGAGTTGTATAAAGACAGAGAAAAAATGCGTGCACTACTTAATGCGGGAGCGATGGAAGCGAAAAGGCTTGGTGGTAACTTAGATAACAACGTGATAATGGGTTACTGTTTTGGTGGCGCAGCCGTTTTAGAAGCCGCTCGTGCTGGCATCCCATCGAAAGCTTATGTCACCTTCCATGGCGGTTTATCGACACCTAAAGGACAAGACTACTCTGAGACAAAAGCTCCAGTTGTCGTGTTCCATGGTACAGCAGACGCCATGATCTCAATGCACGACTTTGGAAGCCTCGCAGCTCAACTTGAATCAAGCAAGGTTCCGCATGAAATGATCACCTACAGTGGTGCGCCACATGCCTTTACCGTATTCGGCTCAAACAACTATCAACAAGAAGCTGACCAGAAATCGTGGGATAGATTTACCCATGTACTAGAAACCACCACCAGATAACTTTCGATACCCACCCAGAAAAAACAACCCCATTCTAAAACTTAGAATGGGGTTACTTTCACCATCACTACATCATGTTGTTACAAATAACGATGGATACTTAAGTCATCAGATTTAATATCACTGGCAGAGCCACTGACTATGCTTGCTAGGATCTTTCCTGAGCCACATGCCATTGTCCAACCTAATGTTCCATGACCTGTATTGGTAAATAAATTTTTGATAGGTGTCTTGCCGATGATAGGCGTGCCATCTGGCGTCATTGGTCTTAGCCCAGTCCAGTATTCAGCCTTAGAAAAGTCCCCCGCTTGTGGGAAAAGATCTTTTATCACCATATCAATCGTGGCTTTACGTTTTTCTGGGATTAGGTAGTCAAAACCAGCGAGTTCTGCCGTACCCGCGATACGAATACGATCATCAAATCGCGTCATCGCGACCTTGTAGGTTTCATCCATAACAGTCGAAGTCGGTGACTTATCTACATTCACGATAGGCAATGTTAGTGAATATCCTTTCACTGGGTAAACCGGTATAGACAAGTCGACTTGCTTTAATAGTTCTCGAGAATAGCTTCCTGACGCGACCACGTAAGCATCCGCTTTAAACTCGCCTTGAGTCGTTGTAATAGTCTCAATGGCTTGATTCTGATGATTCAAACTTACCACTTCAGTATCAAACACAAACTGAACGCCGAGTTGCTTGGCTTTCTCAGTCAAGGTTAAACAGAATTGATGGCAATCACCAGTTTCATCATGTGGTAAATACAGGCCACCCACCAGCTTATCTTTCACGTCCGCTAAACCTGGTTCGATGGATAGGCATTGCTCAACATCAAACAACGAGTGCTCTATCCCGCTCTCTTGTAGCAACTTCATGTCTTGCTGAATGAAATCCAATTGCTTCTCGCTTCGAAACACTTGTAGCGTCCCTTTCTGCCTACCTTCATAAGCCAATTGCTCACTGGTTCTTAGCTCAGTCAGACAATCTCGGCTGTAGTTTGCGACTCTCAACATCCGCGATTTGTTCTGTGCATATCTAGCTTCGTTGCAGTTGGCGAGCATCTTCGTCGCCCAAGCAACTAATTCAGGAGAAAGTGACGGCTTCACTTTTAGAGGCGCATGCTCTTGGGTAAGCCATTTCATTGCTTTCAACGGAATCCCCGGTGCCGCCCATGGTGAAGAATATCCGTAAGAAATTTGCCCTGCATTCGCAAAGCTGGTTTCCTTGCCACTGCTATCTTGACGATCAATAACTGTGACCGAGTGACCTTCCTTCGCCAGGTACCAAGCACTGGTTAACCCAATAACACCGCTACCAATTACAATAACTTCCATTCTCTTCTCCTAATGCCCGACAAAGCCAAAATCTGTCGAACACAGCTGTCAGTCTAAAACTCGTTTCGTTAATAATTTGTAACTTATTCCGCGCATGTTGACTTAACAATAGAGGGAGCGTTGACAAAAACTCAATTCAACTTAAAAACGAATTCGGCAGTTTGGAACTGTGATATTGGCGGTATTTGGTCGCTTAAGAGGAGTCGCTAAGTAAATCTACTATTCTTAGATATTGTAAGCGTCATGACTCAAGAAAGTGGCGTTTTCAAGTAAGAAATCTAACAAGGTTTCGGCCTGTAACGTAAGTGCGCGACCTTTCAAAGATTGAACCTTAACCGTCGCCTTCGATAGCATCTCCAACTCGGTCGCAACCACTTCTATCTGCCCTGACTTTATTTCATCGATCACAGTGAGCTTAGGCATAAAGGTGACGCCCAACTCTGCTGAAACGAAGTTAGTCAGTGCCGTAACTGAGTTAGTTTGAAGTTTTGGCTGCAAGGTAAGATGGGAAATTTGTTCAGCCTGCTTTACTAGCCTCCCCATACCGGTCGAGTTATCGATCAAGGCGAGAGAAGCGTCTTGAATATCTTGCATTACCACTGGTGCTTCTTTCATCGTAAGAAAGTGCCCCTTCGGAGCAATCAATTCGAGCGGATGGCTGCGTTCAACGTGGGAGTGCAGTTTAGGGTGCGGTGCAGACGCATAGGTTATCGCAAAGTCTATCTGTTGATCTTCCAACATCTTGACTGCATCCAATGCCCCAGCGATCTCAATAGAAAGATTGATATCAGGATAACGGGTCATAAAGGTTTGCATCGGCTTTGACACCAAGTTGGTAATAAACCCTTCACCGATGGCAATACTGACACTGCCTCCTTTGAGGTTTTTAAGCTTGGCTAGTCGAGTAAGCACTGCAGCCTCTCCACGAACAATGGAACGATAGTAATGCAGCAGCTCATTACCCGCCTCAGTTAACAGTGATTGGCGGTTGTTGCGTTCCCAAACTTTCATTCCCGCTTGCGCTTCGAGCTGGGTCAGCATTCTGCTCATTGCAGCAGGGTCAACATTCATCATCTTGGATGCCTTACGCAATGAGCCATACTTAGACAACGCGTTTAAATACTCAAGAGCGCGGATATTAAAGTGATGCATTCAACTTCCTTGTGATTCGACTGACACTAGATCAAGCGTCTCACAAATTGGCTGCGAACATGTATCCCATTTTATCAAGAACGTATTTACACTTACTAACTTGTGCACCGAGTCACTTCAAGCCTGCACATCAACCGTTGATACACGTAGTACCGTTTACTCTAGACACAGCACTACTTTTATCAAACTGATTTCAAGGTACCCGGTATTGTTAGCAAACCGTTTAAACGCTGAGTACTAGGTTCGGTCGAATCAAGTCATAGACATAATCAAGGTCATCATTGAGTTGAAACTGATTGTTGATGATGCCACCAGCCATGTGAGAATGCCCACCTCCAAAGCCGATCCCTTTATCGTTCAGTGCCCTTTTAACTATATTGGCGACATTGTTATTGGAACACTCTGAACGAAGAGATATAAAAGTTTTCTCTCTATTCCTAGCCGTGAGGACGACAATATCGAGCTCATCAACGCTCAGCAGGAAATCTCCTAAAACGCCAAGCATATTTTTAGGGCAACCCTCAGGAAGCACGGCAAATGCTGCATTTTTTTCACGACGTAAACTATCGAGCATTGAATAGAAAAGTTTTAATTCGTGAAACTCCACTTGATTACGACAAATTTTGTTAACCATATCATTGTTGGCCTTCGCCTGAAGATACAAAAGTGCTTTTAGATCTGCGGTTCCTACCCCTCGGGTAAGGTTTGCGGTATCAAAGCTCAAACCAACCAGTAATGCTGTTGCGATATTCTGTGGCATCGGCAAAGAAAAATAGCGGTAATATTCAACCATAATGGTTGCAGTTGAGCCATAGTTTGAGCGTATATCGGAATACCATACAAAATCAGGCGCTTTCACTTGATGGTGATCTATCACTCCCACCTCAATCCCTGGAAAGTCGATAACATTTTTCTCGCCAATACAACCATCAACAACAATAATCTTATCATCCGGTTGCAATTTTAAATCTTTTGGCTCATAGATTGGGATATCTATCCAATCTATTAAGTTTCTGAGTGACACTCTATCTATGTAACCATGAAACGTAATAAACGGGCACAACCCTTTCTTTTTTAATAAATATGCAAGCGCATATGCGGAAGAGATAGCATCATGGTCAGGGAAGTCATGAGCTTGAATAATGATCCTCTTTTCGCCCTTGAGCCGCTCTAGAAAGCTTTCGAACTTTAAATTTGCCATAATCCAACTACTAATAAAGTTCTAGCTTCATAAAAAGCTAGAACTGATGTGTTAATGGTTAACTCTTATGAATTAAACGATATTCTGTGTTAGACAAAATAGCTTCTTCTAAAGCCCCCACACCTAACGTACTGTAACCATAGAAATTAGGCTTCGCATTCAAACGTAAAGACTGTACGCTCTTTACTACATGCTCATCCATAGTCAGCGAGTCAACAACTTCAGAAAGCAATTTCTTATTGTTTTTTGTCATAGGTGCAATGAATTCACTGGCACCGCTGATTGAAGAATATAAGTAGCCAAATTCACCGCCATTATTTTCTTCAATGTAATAATTGCCGGTTCTAGCAAACGACGCTCGAATTTCATTGACACTTTCAATGGCATTAAAAGGTTGATTGAAAAACTCTGAACCACCTGCATGTTCTAATGTTTCAGGGGCAAAACCTTCATCTGGAAATACAAGATAAGCGACAATGGCATTATCTCTCGTAATCGATGAAAGTATAAAGTTATCGTCTTTGTAGTATTTGATTACGTCATCACCACTTGAACGCTTGATATAAACGGGGGCACCAAATGTCTGATCTAATATTTCAGCTGATGAGCGGATATACAATTTTTCAAGCTTTTTGTGTGATGGAATATCAGTCATTTGTGAAAGACCAAAATCAACCATCTTTTCGATCGCATCAAAACTATCGTTAAACCCACCCAAAGCAATTGAGACGACTGACAACAAACCAATAGTGCGCGCTAAGTTTCCTTTACTTTGGGATTCTAACAACGATTCTTGATTATCTTGGAGCTCTTTCAGTTCATCTTGAATTTCTTTTGGAACGTCATTTTGTTGTTCTGCAGACATCATCAACCTTTAATATCGTCTATTGTATCCATCAATGCCTCTTTGCCGTCTTCAGCTCGTTCTTGTACTCGCTCAAAAGCATCTGTATCCATTATATTTTTAATTTCATCGTCGTAATTAAGGCCTAGGTAAATACCAATGGCGATGAAAAATAAAGCAAAAATCTTAAACATTGTTACTCTCAAAAACTCTATAAGAAATTAAAGCACACGCCTTCCCATGTACTTACTACAAGTATTATTTATATAGTGCGATACGGCTGTTTACTTTCTTCAAGTAGTTCTTTGTTTCATCGTATGGCAACTTCGCAACCAATTGGTTATACACTTGTTCCGGGGTCATCTGATTGATAACTTTAGATGCTTTACCAATGCTAGTTGAATGGTCTTTATTAAACGCACGAGCAACGTTTCCTGCACCAGTGTTGTAAGCCGCAATCATGCAATACAAGCGACTTTGATCATTCTCGATCTTACGTAAATATTTGCTATTCAAGATATCTAAGTAAGCAGTACCAGTTTCAACGTTAATGACGGGTTGATATAGATCTGAAGCTTTCATTGGCGCATCTATATTTCGAACTTGTTTGTTAACATCATGCCCTGCACTGGTTGGAACCACTTGCATAAGACCAAATGCCGGTACGTGAGATTTAGCGTCAGGGCGGAAAGCAGACTCAGAGTGCATGATCGCCATAATCAATGCCGCATCTATTTCCCAGTTCTTGCTTTCTTTCTCTGCGAGAGGTGTATATTTGCTCGCACGAGATTTCAAACTATTCTCAGGAAGCTTCACTTTATAGCTGACCACCTTCTTAGACTGGCTAGGAACAGATACTATGTCGGAAGTTGGTTTTGGCTTCACAGCTTGAGTTTTAGGTGTAACCTTCACCAGTTTTTCAGCTACTTTCGGATCTTCTTGTACTGGCGTTGACTCTACCTTTTCAACTACTTTTGTTTTTTCAGCTACTAACATCTCTGGTTGACCAACCGCGATGCCATGTTTGGCTCGCATTTCGTTGTAAAGCTTAGTCTGAGCAGCAATACGCTCTTGTGCTTTAGTAAGCAGTGCTAGTTTCTTATTGTGAGCTCGCTGGTAGATGAACGAGTCAGGAATTCCGGTATCAGATTGAATCAATCGCTCCGCTTGAACATCAAGTTCATTCATTTGACTCTGTGTTTGTTCAATAACAAAGTTCTTTTCTTGTTGTTCTTTATCTAAAGAATACAAAACCGCATGGTCTTCCGCTTTCAGATTGGCTAGATCAACCGTTTTCCCCTCAACTTCAACAGGGATTGTTCTTACAAGCGCTTCTATTTCTTCAGGGCTGCTGTCTTCGTCAACTAAAACAGAAACCGTAGCGGTATTACTTTCATAATCCACTGCAGTCTTAACTTGATCGTTTTGTGAATAATCGACCTGTTTTGTTTGAGAAGATACCTCTCCTTCCCCCCAATTTTTAATAAGATCTGTACGGCGCTCATCAAGTTTATTGGTATATTCGTCACGCCATTGTTCATACTCGTCCAAGTAAGCATTTACATAAGCATGAAATTCTTTAAGTTTTTCTTCTTGGGACTGACTTGCTGTTACAACCGCATTATTAAGTTGTTGTTTTTGGCTATCTGACACTGCGTGTGTTGGAAAGCTAACAGCTGCTGAAATTGCAATAGCCAGCCCTGTCTTGGTGATCGTTTTATACATAACTAACTCCGAGAGAGTATAGAAACAAAGGCCACTCTATAGTGGCCTTTTTCAATTTAACTAATCGTCAAGCAACGATTATTTTTTCAAAGAATCGAATACGGCAGCAAGATCTGCGGCAGCTTTTTCGTCGTTAAATTGATTCCAAAGAGCTGAGTCTTCGCCACCAACTTCGTCGATAATTTTATTCATATTTGCATCATAAGCTGCTTGGTCCATACCAACTAATACATACAGCCCACCAGCTGGACTTGTTTGGCTTACTAAAACTCGGCTATTTGTAAGTCTTTTACTCACTACCGATTTAGTAATGTCTTCAAATGCCTCTTGAACATTTTCCGTTACCAGCGTTACGCCTTCCCCAGCGGATGTTGACGTAGCACCATCAGTAGCAGATTGAAATAGATTACTCACATCTGATTCAAAAGCCGAAGCAAGGTTTACACGAGCATCGCTCATCGCGATTTTACGCATGACGCTCATACCTGCTGCACTTTTCTTCGCGTAACCTGTTGCACCAATAGCTACATCAGTAGGGACCACATCACAGATCCAACCAGGGGCTTCGACAGTCGGTGCATCTGGGAACGTACATGACGCAAAATTTTGAGCTTGCTCTAGTGTATCGTTGTTGCTTTGGCAGCCAACGAGAGCGGTAATTAGTGACGTTGCAATAATTAGTTTTTTCATATCTTAAAAGCTATCCATAACGTTTTTTGTGTATTATTTCCAATTAGTAAATCTGCAAATAATCATTTGATATTTAATGCATCAACCTCACCTGTTATTTTAAAAAACCATATTTTTAAAACACAACAAGTTCTTTAGGAGTGACGCTTAAAGCACTCTGATTTGATATTCATTCAGTACATCAACTTTCGGACGGTAGTTTGGTTGATGGGTACGCAACATGGGTTCAATATCTTGGACTAGTTCACTTGCACCGCTAAGTGACCTTAGCTGAATAACGATATTGCCGCCCTGTTGGCTTGGTTTAATATCAGAAACCCCGCTCATGTCACCAATCAAACGGTAAAGTTGCCCCTGTTTGCCTGCCGCTTGTTGTGAAAAAATAAGTTCTCGGATTGGCCCACCGCGGCTTGCCATTATTTGCACCGACGATTGAAGTTCGCGCTTTAGGGCAATTTGATTGCCTTCAACAGCTAAGTGAACAGCTGCAAGTTCATTGAGCATACCTACTTTGTTCGGTAGCGTCATGAAAGTCGGGTCATTGTGCCAACTACCATAACGGTTGCCAGCACGATCGATCACGGTTGCCGATAGATCAAGCTGAAGACCAGAAGACGTCACTTTTTGGGTTTCTTGAACATCAAGAATGACACTAGACTGCGCCGGGTTCGAAGCAAGCTCAAAACCCATCTCTGCGAGTGCATTTGAAAATGTATTTTTTACGACTGGGAGATCTGCATCAACATAGATTGAAGGTTGGCCAAGGCTTTTTATCAATCTTGCTATTTTCGCTTCCATCTTCTGTCGTTCAACAAACACATCAAGAGTAACGGTTACAGAGCCGTTAGGTTTTTCCTGATAAGAAATTTCATTCCAACTGGAAATCATGCCTTGAGGTTCCATCGAAAGTGATTGCATTGCGATTTCTTGTAAGTCGAAATCATTGTTGCTTTCTGTTCCCGAAAGAGTACCGTAAGATTTTTGCATGTAACCAGAATTGACCATAGCGCCAAATACTTGGCTAATAGCGCGTTTGAAAGCGTCTTGTTCCGCCGCTTGCCTTGCACTCAATGCCAATTTTTTACTTTCGCGTCCTTCACCAACAACCACGAGAGACATAACCGGTGAGTCATCCCATTCAATACCGTCGTCAATATTGGTAAACCCAGTATTAAGCTCTGGTGCTAGACGCACTGTTACACAAGTATCATCCCCTTGAATTTCAGGTGCACTGAAATCGGCATTGATATTACTAGCAGTAATGCTTGTTAGCAGTAAATCTCGGCTCTCTTGATCAAATTGTTCCTCAATCAACGCATTATCTTCAGTTGAAAAAGAAACTGAGACTTTACCTTGCAAAAACAAACGAAGATTATTTAAACCGTCAGCTTTTGCTGACTCAATGGCCATTGCCCCACGACCATATGCACAACCTTGTTCAATAAGAGCCAACGTAGGCTGGCTCTTATCTAATTCCAATGCAGGAACGGACATACATACAAATAAGGTACTAATGGCAAAGCTTTTACTTAGCCTTTTGCCGCCCATGTACTGCGCTCCTTCATGAATTCCATAGGAACCCCGACACTTACAGCGAAGATACGACGCTGTCGATCGGGGCGATAAATCCCATCCTCAGCAATGTCTTTCACTTCATCTGCTATGCTACTGTCTTTCCAGCGAACAATTTTTCCTTGAGCACTTTGTTGGCTTGGGTTAACGGTAGCAACACCGATAGGCTCAACAAAGCCTGCGCTGTACTCGAATACAACCATGGTCTCATTAGGTAATACGCCTGCATTTTGGCCACGGTCTAATTGAATTCGGTCGCCTTTAATACCCATAACCTGCGCGGTAGCTGGCATTTCTTTGAGTAAACGCGTTAACATAATATCGAAACCACGTGATGACATTTCATTAAGAACTGCATCAACATCTTTACCACTGGTATAGTTAAAACCACGATAATAATCGCCATTTGCTATCACGGTCGTGTAACTGTCTTTGTCACGGACATCAAAGTTAGAAACACGGATCTTACCAATGTTCGGATAGCTCAATTTTTCACGTGTATATGGGTTAATCACACCCGTCGTCATTTCCATCGATGTTTGAAATAGAGACTGAGTTGAACCAAACAACATGTCAGCTGTTTTGAGTACATCGACTTTCATAATGTAATCGGTAGATAACTTGCCGCGACTGCTTGCTTTTTTTGCTACGTTTAGAGCACCTTCATCAGACAGGATTTCTGCCATTGCTGCGTTAACAGAAGCGGTGTCACGTGTCAGTATGCGGAAACGGTTGACGCCTGCGAACTGATTTTCCAATGTGTTTTCTAACGCTTTGGTTTGAAATTTACTGATGCTTGAATGCATAGAATTGAAAACGTCAGCAGATTGACCTTGAAGGTTTTCGTTCACGTCCGTTTTTACATCACCAAAATACAAACGAATTGTTTTTTTCGCGAGTGGACAGCGAGTGTCTTTTTCTTCTGCTTCATAGGTACAGAATTGAAGACCTTGAGTATTAAAGTACGCTGGTACTTCTATATCTTCACTGCTAAATTCGTGTGCTGATTTACCGATAACCAGCGATGAGTTTCCTGCATTACTTTCAACTGAATACGTTTGGCTACCTTGGTTACTCTGGCAACCCATCAGCGCAATAGCAGCAGTAACTAAACCGGCAATTCGAGAAAATTTCATTATGATTTCACTTTATCAGCAACAACTTTATCTAGGTTCTCAAGTTGTTCGATAGTGTTTTTATCCATAGAAATAAGTGTGTTGGCATCTAATGCAAGTAGCGAGCGAGCTTCCATCTCGTGGTAAGCTTCAACAACAGGTACCGTTTCCCCTTCGCTCGCTTCGCCTTCCTTCTCGCTTGAGAGCGTCGCCATAATGCTTTCCATTGCGCCACCAGCAGAATCTTGCGCAAGTGCCGATGCATGTTGAGATGCAATGTAAGTTAGTTCAGCCGCTTGGACTGCGATATCTGCCGCCAATTTTAAGTTTTTCTGAAATATTTCGTCAGATGCTTTTTTGTAAGCTTCTACTTGAGGTGTAATCTTTTTATTATCAGGTTTGCCTTCATCGAACTCCTTCATTGCAACACGAAGTTCTTCATCAGACTTGTCTGCGTTTACTGCTAGGAAACCGGCAACATCACCATGTTTAGATGTAAGTGTACGGTAGTCATGAAACACTGAACATTGGCGTTCTTGCAGTGACACCATTACTTTTGATGCTTTATCAACGGCGAATGATACAGGGGTGAAATCTGTTCCTAGTTTTTTACAGTTCTGAGTAAGTTCCTTACTTGTAGCTTCACGGTCTACAGTAGCTGATTCCATACCTGAAATTGATGAACAACCAGCCATAACTGATACGACTAAACCTGCAAGGATTGTTTTCTTAAGCATTTTCAAAGCCTTTAATTCAAGAGTGTATAAATTGAGTTTTCATTAAGTGTTGCTGTTATTTTTTTATGAGCATCATCAAGTGCTAGCTCTTTACTAATCGGAGACTCTCCTATCTCCGATAAAATGTTCTGACTAACGACCACATTGGGACTTTTAGCTTCAAAGACTTGTAGTATTAGGTCTTGCTTAGCTTTGTAAATGTTATTTTTTTTACCGTGCCTTACATTACCTTTGATATAAACAATGATGTCGCCTTCCGAAGTCGTTGCTACATTTCTAGCTAGTATTGATTTTGTTTGGGAGGAATACATATCAGAAGCAGAACGGATAGAAACACTGAAATTTTGAATACGTTTAATCACATTTCTTTCGAGAACCAGTTGTGGTTCATTGAGTGTTTTCGCAACATCATGATCTAACGATGACAACACCAAAAGCGATTGTTTATTACTCTTCAATAAGGTGCGAGCTTTGTGAGTAAACACAACATCCTTCCAGTTGCTCCCTTGGGAGCTTAAATATTGTTGGGCGAGTTGGTGCTGTTTATCAATATCAATTGACAAATAGTCAACCCACGCACCGACATTAACTCGAAATAGGTAAGTGCACCCAAGCTCATCACATCTTGATGTCACTTCTTCCATATTTCGAATACTGATAGGTAGAGTGGAGATTCTTGATTCGATAATGTCTACATCAGTACATTCCTCGTCTATCTCCGTAACTCCCCCTATATCTCTAATAGATTTCCTACAATAGTCCCTATACTCTTCTGACAATTCAATTTTGCTGTAGATTCTTTTAGATAATTCTTCTTTCGCATTTCTTGTTGCTTCTGACTTATTTGCACCAACCCCTTCAACCTCCCAATAAGATTGAGCGAAAGCTGGGTTCAATAAGAAAAAAAAACAACAAGTGATTAACATTTTCAATATAATATTATTTGTGTTCACGTGCCGTCCACCAAAGTTTGTTGTCGTATGGTACAAAATTAGTTTTTTTCAATCAATAAGATATACATATGGTTGAAGTGAAGACATGTGCTTCATACTCATCATTTTAGGCAAAGAAAACGTGATACCAGTCCCAAGTGTCAACATTTCGACTCCTATATACCCCAATGCTTGAAGAGCTACTGCATGGTAACCCTGGGTTAAGAGTCAAAATCATGACACCGTCAATTTGCGAAAAATATATAGGTTATAATGAGTTTTAATATTTATCATAATTGTGATCTAATACCCGTTTTAAAGCATTTTCATATTGTTTAAATTATCTATAGGTAGAGGAAATAATTGGTTTCTAATCTAATTTATTTAATCCTCCCCATATATATTGTGCAATATTTAGACTACAACGCTGACTTCTAACCTTGAAGTTTTCCAATCATCAAGACAAATAAGTTCGATAATCATACAAACAAAATAGAGAGCCCTTTGATGAGTTAAACTAAAAAAGACATCATATTGACATGGATATCAATATGGTGAGGCGGGATTTCTGCACTAATGAAAATAGGTTAATATTTAACATTAATAAGGAGATAATAAGCCGTTAATAATTTAATCATTAAATGTAATCTGATGTCTTTGACATTATTTTAGGGTTGATGAGAAGCTCAGTGAAGGAATTAAGGAGTATTATAAGGTGCTACTAATGAGCGGTGAAAATATATAAATCCAACGAGTATTACCACGAGCGTTCACGTCTAAAACAGCAATGGCAAGATGCAGTAGAAGAACGTAGCCAACTCGCTTTGAAAATCACAGCACTCAAGTAAGTACATCGCTCATCAAAGCAAAAAAATAATAGAGTTATGTATACCTAGCATTATCAACAAAAGCAGCAGATCAAAAAATTAAATCACTAGTAGCTTACTCTGTTGAACAAGCTACTAATCATAAACTCATGCGAAGCACTGGCTTCGCTACATACCAACAAAGAAACTGATCACTAACGCGTTAATCAAATCAACAAAGAAACCACACACTAATGGCACCACAATGAATGCTTGTGGGCTTGCGCCATAGCGGTGAGTTACCGCGGTCATGTTAACAATTGCAGTTGCTGTCGAGCCAAGAGTGATACCACCGAAGCCTGAACATATCACCACAGAATCATAGTTCCGCCCCATTAGGTAATAAACGACAAATATCGTAAACAGCAGTGAAAGCAGGATCTGGATACTCATGACAACAGAGATATAGCCAAACAGTCCATCGAGATCCCAGATACGCAGCCCCATCAAGGCCATGGTCAAGAACATACCTAAACAGATGTCAGAGATCATCGCTAAGCCTTTGCGGCCTTGAGCAATTTTCTCTTGTGTACGGCGCTTCTTGAACAATGCTCGACCAATATTTCCTATGAGGATACCGGCAATTAAGCAGCTTACGAATAACGGGAGTTTTAGGCCCATCGAATCGATAACTTCGCTTAAGCTGTAACCGAGCATCAGTGTTAAGTTGAGAATCAACCACGCCCATAAGACACCGTAATGGCTCAATTCAGTGCGAGTTTCACTTTCTTGGTATGCACCAACTGTCACGTCTTCTTCATTGGATGGACTCACTTTGTGCTTATTGAGTAGGTAGTTGGCAATTGGACCACCAATCACACACGCCGCTATCAAACCAACCGTATTTGACGCCACACCTAGCTCTAGCGCGTTAGCGATACCAAACTCTTCCACAAACATTGGCGCCCACGCTAACGTTGTACCTACGCCACCGATTAAGCTAACAGAGCCCGATAACAAACCAGCTTTAGGATCCATTCCAAAGCCAGAAGCTACAGCCATCCCTACCACGTTTTGCAGAACGATAAAAACGGCAGCAAGAAACAATAGAATGAACAACGGTCGCCCACCCTTAATCAGTGTCTTAATATCCGCTTGGAGTCCGATACCAGCAAAAAAGTAGAGAAGTAAAAAGTCTCTGACATCTAGGCTAAAGGTGATTTGGATTTCAAAAATATAGTAAAGCGCCGCTACGGTCGCAGCACAAACAAAGCCACCAATCACAGGCTCTGGTAGTGAATACTTTCTTAATACTTCAGATCGTTCAATCAAACCTTTACCGATAAACAGTAACGAAATCGCGATAGTAAAAGAGAGCATTGGAGAAACTAGGGTTTCTGTCATGGGGTAATGGATTCCTAATAGTTAGATTATTAATAATATTTCGTACTATTAATAATCTAGATTCATGGCAAAAGATCAAGCGTTTATCGATGATAAAAACACCAAATATGGTTCAATCTGCGACGGCATTAATAGAGGAAATAACTATAAAGAAATGATTAAAGGAACTGACACTAGGGATGGATGTAGATGACGTGAAATATAGGGGCTCTAAAACGAGAAAACCCCAGCATTTCTGCTAGGGTTTTGAATAGTGGTGGAAGGATGGGGATTTGAACCCCAGATACGCTATAAACGTATACTCGCTTTCCAGGCGAGCGCCTTAAGCCACTCAGCCATCCTTCCACAGATTGTGTGTTGAGCTTGTCACTCAACGAGGCGCTACTTTATTGATTCTGCTTGCTTTGGTCAAGGGGCTTTGTCAAAAAAAGTGTCTTTTTCAGTTTGTTCGATTACAAATTAACTCATTAGATCAAAAACAAACCAAATTTCATTCTTTCGCTGCACTTACGCTTGTTGCTTTTCTTAAGCTTGTTGGTAGTAGCCCGGAACTCGAAACCATTTACGGCACATATCTAGGAAGTAGCCATAAAGTACGCCCATACCACACGAGATAACCGCATTACTGGTTACAGCCGTAACGATCTGGTCGCTTGAAGCACCCACCGCCAATAAAATACCGGCATACACAGGCGACTGGAACAACACGTAAGCTAAAAGGTCAGAAATATTCTTCATCAACGAACTTTGTGAAAGCTTTGCACCATTACGTAAAAACCAATCACGAAAAAGACCATAAGGCCAAGCAATAGCAATGTTCACTGGGATAGATAACGTTCGAGAAGCGAGAGACTGCTCAAATGTCATACCAGAAATAAACACTTCTACGATCATGCCTGAAATAAAACAGAAAACGACCATAGCAAATGTATCCGCAGCTGCGTTTCGAATACAAAATGGACCACGAGACTTCATCGACGCCAAACCTAAAATATATCACTGCCTATTGAGTGAATTAGTAACATATAAACAAGGTGTATTTACACCCTACCAGATAATGTCGCTATTAAATCATAAGATTAGCAGTCATACATTCCAAATTGAAAATCAAGTTGTAAATTAACAACCAAAAACCTCTTAAAAAGCAGTAGCTTCCACCGAAAAATCAAACCAAGGTCAAATATTGGACAATTCGTCATTTACTTACCGTAATTAAACAACATTTAAGCCATCGGTAGATTTACGGTAATGATATTAATGACATCTTGTGTAGGTGGTGATCCTAAAGAAACCTGCTCTAGCGCTTTATCGACTTGTTCAGTAAGTTCAGCGTTGTTCATAGGTTCAACGTGGGCATGTAGACTCTCTAGTGCAAATTGAATCAGTTCTAGGTTGTTGTCTTCTAGCGCCACATACAAAGTCACCAATAGCTCTTCGGTGTTATCTTTATTTCGCAGATCAGGTTTAGGCAGTGACTCGCTTTTACTTTTCGAGTCGTGTTTTTTTACATCTTGGCTTTCGAGAGCATCCGCTTTTACTTCATGGTATTGGTAAAGCTTATTTGAATAGCGGAACAACGCGTCATCCAGTTCACGCTCATCAATCGGCTTAGCGATAATGTAGTCCACACCCGCCCCCAGCATACGTTCGCGAGTCTCTTTAAAGACATCAGCCGTACAACCAAATACCAGTACCGATGACACATCACCTATCAAAGCACGAATCGCAGTGGTTGATTCAACGCCATCCATCACAGGCATATGGTTATCCATGAGTACCAAATCAAAGCGCTCGGCAACCACGGCTTGTATTGCAAGTTCACCATTTTCGACGCTCTTACAAGTGAAACCTTTGCTGCTCATGAAGGTTTCAATGATCACCGTATTCGTTCGGTTATCCTCGACAATCAATACTTTTAAGCCTGAGTAGTCCAACTTCTTATGTGGCAAGCTCTCTATCTCACCAGGCTGGCATGGCTGAATCTTCAAGCGAACATCAAAGCTCGTGCCTATCCCTTCTTCACTGGTGACGGTAATACTGCCATCCATGAGTTGGGCAATTTTCTTCACTATCGCTAAGCCAAGGCCTGTGCCGCCAAAACGCCTTGTTGTGGAAGACTCCGCTTGTTCGAAAGGTTTGAAAATACGCTTTTGAGCTTCCTTAGAAATACCAATTCCGGTGTCGCGAACTCGAATACTAAGATAGGTGTCACTCCCCTCTATGACTTCTTTCAAGTACACCTCGACAAAGCCTCTGGAAGTAAACTTCACCGCGTTGTTCAAAAGATTAAACAAGATTTGTCGTAGACGTGCTTTATCTGAGAAGTACCAACGACCAGAAGGCACCTCAGAATACACTTTGAATTGCAGCCCTTTCTCTGAAGAGAGTGTGTAGTAGACACTGTTGATACTGCCGATGATCGAATCGAGTGGGAAGCGAGTCTCATCAAGATCCAACCTCCCCTGCTCGATCTTCGAAAAGTCTAAGATCTCGTTAAGTAAGGTCATCATGTGATCACCTGACTCATACAAACTCTTAAGATGCTTCTCTTGTTCAGAATTTAGAGGCGTTTTTAATAGGATCTGAGCAGTACCCAATACCCCATTCATAGGGGTACGAATTTCATGTGACAGGGTCGCAAGGAAAGCGGTTTTTGCATTGGTGGATGCCTGAGCTTTAACCTTTTCCGCTTCAAGATAAATGGTCTTTTCGTTGAACGTTTTAATCAAGTGACCAATTTCGTCTTCACTTGAGTAGTCAACATCTATGATTTCGCCGGCTTTCGAGCTATCTAGCTGTGCGGCAATCGTTGTAATTGGACTAATCAAATAACGGTTCAATAAGTAATAGCCCGCCATCACACAAAGTAGCAATAGCGGAACAATACCGCCCTCAATACTCATCACCTGACGAAATACTTCGTCTGCTACACGTGACTTAGAATTAACCACATCCACTTGCCAACCGAAATCACCAAATTGGTTACTACTGATGTAGATCCCTTCAACAAGATTGAAGTTATGCGAAACCAACACTTGATTGAGCTTATCTCTGAGCATAATGCCAAGATTGTATTCTTCGGCGTGGTTCTTGATAAAGCCTAGCAACTCTTCAAGTGAGAGATCCACCGTCGCAACGCCAGCAAAAATGCCGTCGTAATAATAAGGCGATGAAGCAGTAATCATCCGAACGTGTGTGTAGGGGTCGATATACACATCGCTCCAAGAGATCGTTCCTTGTTTTTTGTTGACTACAGAGGTGTACCAATACTCTTCTTGATAAGGAGTGTTTTTAGGATTGTTATAAGAAAACAGCTGATCAATTTTTCCATCGTCGGCTTTATTGAAAAAGTTGCTGTTAAGAAGTTTTTTAGGGTCAAGCGCATAAGGTTCAGGCCAAATTCCAGCACTGACGATCGTATCGTCGCTCGCCGCCAACATGAATTTAAAGAGCGGAATAACATCATCACCGTTACGATGCGCTTGAGCAAAGCCAACTAGACTATCAACAAAGCCTTGAGAGCTGCTGAGCGGCTCTGTAATCAATGCGGATAAAAGTTGCGTACGCAAGTCGAGGTTTTGTTGTAATTTGGCGCGCACAGGGGATTCTACGACGTAATACGTCACACTACCGACAATGGCAATAAACATCGCAAGGTATAACCCAAGCGCTACCATACTTTTTTTCTTTAAAGACGACCGTATCTGCATAATTCTTTTATTGTTTTCTTTTCTGTTAAACCTAGTGTTTATCATCCATGACATCAAGCCTTTTTAGATTGAAGCTTGATTGGCACAAGTTCATTGGTACTATAAGCGCAAATATGTTCCCTTTTACGGTACCTCACTTTGACTTTACAAGATATTCTTGCGCTTCCAGAGTTGGAAGGAAAGCTAATCACAGAACACAAAACAATGGGATTTGTCACTGCAATGGCTGCGGCACCTAATGTGTTAACCCCTCATGAGTGGCTACCGTTCTTATGGGGTGGCGAAGAAGTCGCGCCTTTTAGGGATGGTGAGCAGCTAGAGAGCTACATTGAAGTTATCATCACGCTTTGGAATAAAACACGTCCTGAGCTAATTGAAGGAACGTGGGTTTGGCCTGAAGCTTGCCAATTGGATGATGCAGAAGTGGTGAATACCGCTGCTCGCGATTTCTGTGAAGGCTTACTTCAAGGCTGGCAGATCGCCCGTGATGACTGGGAAACATTGATGCCTGAAGAAAGCGAAGACAACGCACTCGTGGGCGGTGTGTTGCTTTCACTGAGCATGCTTTACGACCCAGAAACGTCAATTGCGACACTTGCAGAGCAAGGCATCGAAGGCCTAGAGCAATTCGAAGAGATCTTTAACGCTGTTCCTGTAATGCTTTGCGGATTAACGCAGCGTGGTATTGCCCTGGCTGAAGCTCAATAAAGTTAGCTGTATACATACCCAAAGGCCTCACAATGAGGCCTTTTTTCGTTTTTGGACGAGATTAAAATAGTAGATCTAGAAGCCTTTCCAATCGAAGTCATCAATTCGCTCGTCGGCGATATAAAATAGTTTAGTACCGCTGCTGACAACTTGGTCTAGTTCTGGGTTAAGTTCTATACCACTCCCCGTATCAATCGCGATCAGCGTTGCTTTGTACTTCTCTTTAAACACAGAGAAAATAGGCGCGACGGTGACAGGCTCAGCGTCTTCAGGGAAATACGTTGAATATTGTGTCATACCTCTTGTTGAGCTCAATAGCTCTTGATGAAGCGCACTTGAACCTGGGTCTACTGCAGCCTTTGCTAGCATCTCTGCACCCACAGCCGGAATACATTCAGAGTTTGGGCAATGTTTATGTAGCAGGTCGCTCAGCGCTTCATCTTTAAAATAAACCAGTAAGTGAGCTTTCGGATTTCGGTTAGCACAGTAAAGTGCTGCAGACAGGGTAATGTCGTCTTCTGGGTTATCAATCAGGATGCAACTCGCAGACTCAATACCCGTTTTCTCCATCTCTTTGCCATCTGTGTAGCTGTTTACTTTCACGAAATTGATTTCACCGGGTAACGGGTTTTCGATATCTGAACGAGTACATAATACGATTGGTCGCTTACCCGTTTCTTCGTGTTGCAGCATGCGGATGAGGTGAATAGTTCTTTGTTCATTCCACCCCAACATCAAAATGTGGTTGTCCACTCTAACTCTCCTTTTCCCTAGCAAGCCCGCTCGCCAATATTCAACACCTTCTGTTGCCACTTTACCGAGTAATGCGGCAAAAAGGCTGAGTCCACCCGGAATCACAAATAGAATGACTATCCACTGCCCCGCAGCCGTGGTCGGTGACAAATCACCATAACCAACTGTAGAAGCCGTCACCACCAAGTAGTAAGCAAATACGGTAACCGAACTGGTTAAATCTGTTTCACCCGCCAAATACAGCATCGACCACGATAGAACTATGTAGCCAAGAAAAGTGAACAGTAAGTTTTTGCCATTCAAAACAAAGATGTTTGCTTTGATCCAGCGTTTGAGTTGTAACCAGATTATCATTCGAGCCTCAAATCTTAATCTCTTAGTTACATGCTAGAAAAAATACGCGATATCAACAAGATGTATCATCAGAAAAAGATACATGACCACAAAATTGATATTGTAGACCTATCTTCAGATACAAAAAAACCAGCACTATCGGCTGGTTTTTTGTTGGTTAGATAAAAGAACGGCTTACGCGTTACCTTTTACCTGCACATTAAGCTGTTCAGCGAAATCTAGCATGCGGTTCAATGGGATAAGAGACTTAACACGCAGTTCGTCAGAAACGAAGATCTCGTGTTGCTCGCCACCATTCTCAAGCGCATTTTCAATCGCTTCAAGGCCGTTCATTGCCATCCAAGGACAATGCGCGCAGCTTCGACAAGTTGCACCGGCACCTGCTGTCGGCGCTTCAATCAGCTCTTTTTCAGGAACCAGATGCTGCATTTTGAAGAAGATACCTTTGTCTGTCGCGACAATCATCTGTGGATGAGGCAGCTCTTTTGCTTTCTTGATCAGTTGACTTGTTGAACCAACAGCGTCAGCCAGTTCAACCACGCTTGCTGGTGATTCTGGGTGAACCAAAATAGCCGCTTCTGGGTATACTGATTTCATTTTCTTCAAAGCATCAGCTGAGAACTCGTCATGAACAATACACTCACCTTGCCAAAGCAACATGTCAGCGCCAGTTTGATTTGCGATGTAAGAACCTAGGTGACGATCTGGGCCCCAAATAATGGGTTTGCCTTCAGCGTCTAGGCTTTCAACGATTTCTAAAGCGATGCTCGACGTAACTACCCAGTCTGCACGAGCCTTAACAGCCGCAGAGGTATTCGCGTATACAACCACTGTATGGTCAGGGTGAGCATCACAAAATTCTGTAAATTTGTCTGCAGGACAGCCAAGATCAAGAGAACATTCAGCTTCTAGTGTTGGCATTAGAATGCGTTTTTCAGGTGTAAGAATCTTTGCTGACTCCCCCATAAAACGAACGCCAGCGATGATCAAAGTGCTTGCAGAATGGCGGTTACCAAACTTAGCCATTTCTAATGAATCGCCAACAAAACCACCAGTTGCTTCAGCCAGGGCCTGAATTTCAGGATCTGTGTAGTAGTGTGCAATTAGAACTGCATCTTTTTCTTGAAGTAGTGTTTTGATGTTTGCGATGTGGGCCTGCTTCTGAGCGTCGCTCAGTGGAACTGGCTTAGGCGGAAACGGGTAAACTGTATCGATTTTATCTAGTATATGACTCATTGCTCTTGCTCTACGCAACTTCTTCCGAGAATTAGAGTATTCTACACAGGACAGCGATTGGGATCAAAAAGGATTGGTTTCAAGCGATGATTAACTGATGCTTAAAACGCATAAACAAAGCGATGCGTTGGCATCAAAAAAAGAAAAGTAGGCACAAACCGAAAGTGATCAGATATAAAAAAGAGGTACCTGAGCACCCCTATTTTGTTTATAAGTGGGTTTTAGCCACTTTAGCCGAAGCACTGTTTGGGTACTCGGTTACAACTTGCTGGTAATATTTCTTAGCTTGCGTCGCGTTGTTGTTACGCGTAGCTATGTCACCAAGCTTAACCAGAGCATCAGAGCGCTTGTTAGAGTCTTTGTATGACACAACAGCGGCAAAGCTCTTCACAGCTTCCTTATCTTGCTTTTTAGCGAAATAAAGCTGACCTAACCAATAATGGGTGTTAGGCGTGAAGGTCGAGTCTGGGAAGTCTTTTTGAAACTTTTGGAATGCTGCAATCGCACCCGTGTAGTCTCGTTGCTTTAGAATCATATCTACAGCATTTTGATAAGCGGTTTGCTCATCAACATCAGTACTGAACGTACCAGAAGCATCCTTAGAGCCTTCGCTCGCTGCTACTGCTACCGTTGCTGTTCCTGCTGCTTTCACCTCGCCTCTCACACGATCCAGTTCAATGAACAATTCACGTTGGCGCTCGAGCATTTGTTTCATATCGTAGCTGTTTCGCTCCAACTCACCACGAAGTTCACTGATCTCCAGTGACATATCGTCGATTTGTTGCTGCATTTGAAGCTGAACGAGATTACGATTTTGAAGCAAGCGCTCTAAACGCTCAATATCTGATTCGTTAGATGCTGATCGAGAGGAAGATGATGAATTTGTTGCGGTGCTATTGAGATCGGATACTGGAGCTGGTGCAGCGAACGTCGTGTTCGCTGCACTTGCCAGTAACGAAAGCAAAATGACTCGCTTTGTGTTACTGAACATGAGGCAATTCCTCAATTATATAGCCTACTGAAATTAGTAAACTAGTACTGCACGACGGTTTTTAGCGTACACGTCTTCAGATTGACCTAGAAGAAGTGGCTTCTCTTCACCGTAGCTTACGATAGAGATTTGGTCTGCTTGAACACCTAGAGCTTGTAGGTATTTCGCTACAGCTTGTGCACGACGCTCACCAAGTGCGATGTTGTACTCAGGAGTACCGCGCTCATCAGCATGACCTTCAACAGTAACGTTCATATCAACGTTCTTAACTAGGTATGCTGCGTGAGCTGCAAGCATTTCTTCGTAGTCGCCAGCGATAGTAGAGTTATCGAATGCGAAGTAGATTGTTTGAGTTTCGCGTAGCGCTTGCTCTTTAAGCTCTTGCTCAGACAGTTGACCGTTAGCGTCAATTGGCGTTACAACAGTTGTATCTACGTTGCCTTCTGAACCTGAAGTTGTTTGGTTGCTTTCTGTGCCAGATGTTGCAGAAGTTGCTTCATCAGTTGAGCTACATGCCGTTACTGCCATCACTGGTAGTGCAATCATCAAGCCTTTAAGAACTTTGTTAAGTTGCATCTTTTTTTCCTTACGTTATCAAACTTAGTTTCTACAGCGACTAAGTGCTATAGATAGTTAAATGCCACAATAGTTAACACTATCAATAGCTAAAAGAATGTATCAAATCAACTAGAGAAACGGTGACCACGAAGGCGCTCTTACGCGTCCGTTCGTTGCCGGTAATCTAGCCTTAAAACGACCGTCGATAGAAACCATCGATAGTACGTTTGTTTTATTGTAAATAGAGCTATAGATAACCATACCTCCATTCGGTGCAATACTTGGAGATTCATCTAACAATGTTTTTGTTAGCACCTGAACCGCACCGGTTTCCAAATCTTGTTTAGCCAAGTTAAAACCCGAATTGCTACGATTAACCATAATCAGGAATCGTCCGTCAGGGGTGATCTGGCCACCTAAGTTTTGGCTACCTTGCCAAGTAATACGAGATGTCGAATTATTTGACAAATTTACATTATAAATCTGTGGTTTACCACCACGATCAGATGTGAAAATTAGAGACTTGCCATCTGGGTGCCAGAATGGTTCAGTATTGTTAGAACGACCGCGGGTAATTTGAGTCAGCTTACGGCTAGCAAGGTCGAGTGTGTACACCTGAAGACTGCCTGTTTTCGACAATACCAACGCCAATGTTTTACCATCTGGCGAGAATCTTGGTGCACCATTATGACGAGGGTATGACGTCACTGTCTCGCGCTCACCCGTGTAAATATTCATGATGAATATTTCAGCTTGGCCATTTTGGAAACTCACATACGCAAGCTTCTTACCGTCTGGCGACCATGCTGGTGACATAAGAGGTTGCTTAGAACGAAGCACCAAACGCTCGTTAAAGCCGTCGTAGTCAGCAACACGAAGCTGGTACGGGTATTTGTCTTTGTCGTTCACAACTACGTAAGAAATACGCGTTAGAAACGCCCCTTTCTCACCCGTTAGCTCTTCATACACTAAATCAGAGATTCGGTGTGCGTACTCTCTCAAGCGTTTACCAGGCACTGTCGCTTTCTTGTTGAACAGCACATGATCTTTAGAAAGTACTAATTGGCCTTCATCGCTTAGTGCACGGCTTTGCCCTTTAGTCAGTTGACCACGAACAATGTCGATCAGTTGGTAGTTCACCACATACTGCCCTTCGGCATTTTTAGTGATGCTACCCGTTAGCAGTGAATCAACACCTAGGTTAGTCCAAGCATCAAAATTCACCTCTGTTTCGCTGTAAGGCGTTTGAGGCATTTTACTTGTCGCAACTGGGCTGAATTTACCACTGCGTTGCAAGTCAGAAGCGATCACTGCTGATACATCGTGTGGCAATGGTCCTGCGCCTTCCCAACGGAAAGGAACAATAGCGATAGGTCGTGCAGAGTTAATACCGTCTGTAATAACCAGCTCCAGTGCCGCATGGGCAAACTGGCTGCTTGTAGCTATTAAGAAAACAAAACTCAGTAATAGTTTCTTTAACACAAGTTCGTCCTTTTACTCTGGTGATACAGTTAAAATGATGTCTTTAATTTTGTTCACAATGTCTGGGTCTTTAGGCAATGGGTAAGATTGCACTTGTGCTACGGCACGCTTCGTTGCGGCACATAAACGGTTGTCGCCATCTAAGATACTCAAACTACCCAAAATAGCGCTTGAACCCGCAGGAATAAGCTTAAGATTCACTCTACATGAGCGCCCTCTATAGCTGTCTTCTAACAAGAGGTTCTGCTGAATCAGTTGGGTATAGATAGCACCAATACGCTGCACTTCATCACTAATAAATCGTTGTCTTGCTGAAGAGTTTTGAGTCGCCTCAGTTTCAAGCCCAGCAAAAATATCGTTCAATGCCGCTTCTTGCTGTTTACGCTCTTTCTCCGCTCTTGCTGCCGCTTCCTTCGCCTTGCGGGCTTTCTCTGCTGCAGCTGCGGCTTCTTTCTCTTTCGCTATACGTTGTTTCTCAGCACGC
Organism: Vibrio sp. 10N.222.49.A3; assembly: GCF_041475145.1. Classification (NCBI taxonomy): domain Bacteria; kingdom Pseudomonadati; phylum Pseudomonadota; class Gammaproteobacteria; order Vibrionales; family Vibrionaceae; genus Vibrio; species Vibrio sp. 10N.222.49.A3. The sequence continues at coordinate 30,270 of NZ_JBFRVM010000038.1, read as the reverse complement.
TCAGCGGCTTCTTTTTCTTTACGGGCTTTTTCAGCGGCCTCTTTCGCGGCTTTTTCTTTCGCCACGCGTTCTTGTTCAGCTTTAGCAATGGCCGCTTCTTTTGCCTTGCGTTCTTTCTCTGCTTTCACAACCGCGGCTTCTTTCAACTTACGATCAGCTTCTGCTTTAGCGGCTTTCTTTTTCTCTTGTTTTAAGCGAGCCTCTTCAACTTTACGTTGCTTTTCATTTTCAACTCGACGCTTTTCCGCGTCGCGAGCCACTTTGGCTTCTTTAGCTTGCTTTTCTTTCAGCTTTCGAATGTTCTCTTCTTCAGCTTTACGATTTTTTTCAAGTCGTTCGCTTTCACGTCTTAGTTTATCTAAACGCTCTTGCTCTTTTTTGCTCGCCGCTTCTCTTTGTTGGCGAATCTGTTGAGCTTGTTGGCGAACCAACTGAGGATCAATCACCACGGCTTGAACCATCTGCCCAGTAGGCTTTGGTTCCGACATCGTGAAATCCGCCCCCCAAATAAGCGCAACGAATAAGATGACGTGCAGCCCAAGAGAGATAAGAAGCGGTGATCTAAAATTATTGGATTTCTTATTATTCGCTTTCATGAATGCTACGGAGCTATTCCCTTATATCCGTTAATAGGCCAACCTTTGGCACACCTGCACGGCTTAATTCATCAAGTAATAAAACCACTTCAGCGTAAGGCGTTGCGGCATCACCACCAACAGCCACTGGAGAGTTTGGCTTAAGAGACAGCTCAGCTTTCACTCGGACGATAATGTCGTCCATCGATAAACCACGCTGTACTTCTTCGTTGTTCACACTCAAACCAAGCTCACCGTCTTTGTTCACTTCAACGATAATAAAGCTCGCATTGTCGTCACCCAATAGATCTTGTGCAGACTGAGCCGTTGAAGCCTTAGGCAATTCAACATCTACGCCTTGAGTAACGAATGGCGAAGTCACCATAAAAATGATCAGCAAAACAAGCATAACGTCGATGTAAGGTACAACGTTAATCTCTGCTGTCATTTTGCGTTTTTTAGGTTGGTATCCGGCCATCTATTATTCCCTGCCAGCCATCGCTTGACGGTGAAGAATACTGTGAAACTCTTCAGAGAAAGTCGCGTAGTTGTGCTCTAGCTTGCCTACTCGGCTGCTGAAGCGGTTGTACGCCATTACTGCTGGAATCGCAGCGAATAGACCCATTGCTGTCGCGATCAGTGCTTCTGCAATACCAGGAGCAACCATTGCTAATGTCGCTTGCTTCACTTCACCTAATGCGATGAATGAGTGCATGATGCCCCAAACCGTACCAAATAGGCCGATGTATGGGCTGATAGAACCGACAGTCGCCAAAAAAGGTAAGTTCGTTTCCAGTTCATCAACTTCGCGGGCAACCGCAACACGCATTGCACGACCAGTGCCTTCCATTATGAAGTCTGGAGACGCTGCATTTGATTTTCGAAGGCGAGCAAACTCTGTAAAGCCGGCGTAAAAAATCTCTTCAGTACCAGAGAGTTCGTCTTTGCGCTTATTACTCTCTTGATACAATTTAGCGAGATCAACACCAGACCAGAACTTATCTTCAAACACGTCAGTTTGTTTAGTAGCTTGAGATAATACTTTGCTTCGTTTGATGATCATCGCCCAAGAAACAACAGACATGCCCATGAGAATTAGCATGACCATCTTAACTAGTAAGCTAGCTTCTAAAATTAGGCCTAAGATTGAGATTTCAGCAGTCACTATTCGTTAGCTCCGTGAGAATAAATGTTGGCATTGCTTTGGGTTTCATTTTTTGATTGTCGATACATGCTACCTTAACCATTGCTTTACACAATGCTTTGCCATCAGGATTTACGATCTCTTGACAGAAGACCAAGGTAGCTCGCTTCAACTCGTAAATATTTGTAATGACTTGTAAAGAATCATCAAGGCGCGCACCTTGAATAAAATCGATGTCCATATGTCGGACTACAAAACCGATATTTTGTTCTAACAAGACTTGCTGAGAGACGCCAATTGAGCGCAACATCTCAGTTCGAGCGCGTTCGAAAAACTTAAGATAGTTTGAATGGTATACAACACCACCTGCATCGGTGTCTTCGCAATACACTGTCACTGGCCACGTAAATGGCTTAGATAATCCCTGCAATTTGATACCACAATTCAAAACGATAAAGATCTCACTATAACCTAACTCCTTATCATTAATAGTATATCGCTGTGAATTTTTTGATTTAAGAGACGAAAAAAAAGGCCATCTGTATAAGATGACCTCTTTTTGGCTAAAAACCCAACAAGTATAAAGGTTCACGTCGTTATGAACCTAAATCCTTTGCCTTTTATAAAAGGCGCAGCACCGTTAAGTAGAGCAAAATTGTGAGTGAAACGTATGGGCTGAACAGTACCTGCCACATCCAAGCTCTCGGCTTAAATCCGATACCGTAAACCATGCTTGAACATGCAGCCCAAATGAACATTGGCCCGATGATCGCGTTAAAGCCACCGATGCTTGTCGCATACGCTTCAGGTTCCCACATCACTAAACCTACATGCATGAAACCCAATACTAGAGATAAAGCTCTCAACAGAGTCTTATCCATTGGTTGATGCAGTTTAGCGATTTGCTCTGCGAGATTACTCACTATCTTTATCCATCATTTCTGAATGCTCTAACCATAGAGCATTGATGATGCCGAATGCACATGCTAGAAGTACACCCAAAATCCATGCGAAATACCACATAAAATTTCTCCTAAGTTATTTAACTTCTAGCTTAGTAAGCTGAAACGTCGTTATCTTCGATGTGTTTCTTATCTAGACGACCGAACATTTTGTAGTATGTCCACGTTGTGTAGCCAAGAATCACAGGAACCATTACCGCCGCAACTCCAGTCATAAGACCAAGCGTTAGCTCACTTGCTGTTGAATCCCACATAGTCAAACTATGGTTAGGGTTCAGGCTTGATGGCATTACGAATGGGAACATTGCAAAACCAGCCGTTAGAATAACACCAGCGTTAGATAGGCTTGAGAACAAGAATGCGAAACCACCACGCTCAAAGCGAGATGCAATCACAGCAAGCAGTGGCATTACTACACCAAGAATCGGCGCAGCCCACATTGCTGGATACATTTCGAAGTTTGTCATCCAAGCACCAACTTGAAGTGATACTTCTTTATTTAGTGGGTTTGAATCAGCAAACGTGTCTATCGTGCTTGTAATTACATAGCCTTCGATAGATTGAACCCAGAAACCACCGATAACGAACAGAGCAATAGCAATTAGGCCAGTGATCTGAGCAACGTTACGTGCGCGGCTGTGCAGTTCTTCTGTTGTCTTCATTTGAAGCCATGTTGCACCTTGCATCACGAACAACATCAGAGCCAACACGCCACATAGCAATGCAAACGGGTTTAGCAGAGCGAAGAACGTACCATGATACTTAGACATCATCAGGTAGTTCAGCTCGAATGGAACACCTTGTAGTAAATTACCAAATGCTACACCGAAGATGATTGGCGGAACTGTGCCACTAAAGCAAAGTGCGTAGTCCCATGCCTTACGCCATTTTGGCTCTTCAATCTTTGAGCGGTAATCAAGCGCAAGTGGACGTAGCCAAAGTGCTGCTAGCGTCACGTACATTGCGAAGTAGAAACCAGAAAACGACGTTGCGTAAACCAATGGCCATGCAGCGAACAATGCACCACCAGCCGTAATTAGCCATACTTGGTTGCCATCCCAGTGAGGGGCAATAGTATTCAGCATAATACGACGTTCAGTGTCGCTCTTACCGATAACCGGTGAAAGAGCAGCAACACCCATGTCAAAGCCGTCAGTTACGGCGAAACCAACCAGTAGAACACCGATCAATACCCACCAAATAAGTCGTAAGCTTTCGTAATCAAACATAATATTCCCTCACTTATACTTCGACTGAACGGCTAACTTTGTCTTCAACAGAGTTATCGTTTTGTTCAAAGTGGTAACGGCCTGTCTTTAAGCTACTTGGACCTTTACGTGCGAATTTCAGCATTAGGTAAACTTCAGCAATCAAGAACACTGTGTACAGTGCAAGAATTGCAAATAGAGAAGTCCAAAGCTGTTCAATAGTCAGTGCTGATGCAGCAACGTTAACCGGCAGGATTTCACCCACCGCCCATGGTTGACGACCAAATTCAGCAACAAACCAACCTGCTTCAATCGCAATCCAAGGTAGTGGGATTGAGAATAGCGCCGCTTTAAGTACCCATGGTTTCTGTTCGATCTTCTGACGACACGTTTGAACAAACGCCGCACCGAATACAAACAGCATGATGAAGCCACAAGCAACCATCAGACGGAACGACCAGAATAGAGGCCAAACTGTTGGGATAGAATCATCCGCAGCCATTTGGATTTGGTCTTCTGTTGCATCAACAACATCGTCTGTGTAGCGCTTAAGAAGCAGACCGTAACCTAGGTCACCTTTTACTTCGTCAAATGCCGCTTTGTTCTCTTCTGAACGGTCACCACCACGTAGCTTTTCAAGCAACTCATACGCATACATACCGGTACGAATACGATCAACGTGATCGTCGCGCAAGTCACGTAGTCCTGTTACTTCTGTATCAAAAGAACGTGTTGCAATAATACCCATAACGTAAGGGATCTTAATTGCGTAGTCTGTGTGCATGGTTTCTTGGTTTGGAACACCAAATACAGTGAACGCGGCCGGTGCTTCTTCAGTGTGCCATTCAGCTTCAATAGCTGCTAGCTTCACTTTTTGAACTTCACCAAGCTCGTAACCAGATTCATCACCTAGCACGATTACTGACAAGATTGCCGCCATACCGAAAGATGCTGCAATCGCAAAAGAGCGACGAGCAAAGGCAAGGTCACGACCTTTAAGAATGTAGTATGAGCTGATACCAAGGATGAACATTGCACCCGTTGTGTAACCAGACGCTACTGTGTGTACGAATTTAACCTGCGCTACTGGGTTTAGGACAACTTCAGCGAAGCTCACCATTTCCATACGCATGGTTTCAAAGTTAAATTCCGCACCCACTGGGTTTTGCATCCAGCCGTTAGCTACCAAGATCCAAAGCGCAGAGAAGTTAGAACCAAGTGCTACTAACCACGTTACCGCTAAGTGTTGACGCTTTGACAATCTGTCCCAACCGAAGAAGAAAAGACCAACAAAAGTAGACTCTAGGAAGAATGCAACAAGCGCTTCGATAGCCAGCGGAGCACCAAAGATGTCGCCAACATAGTGAGAATAGTATGACCAGTTAGTACCGAACTGGAACTCCATGGTTAAGCCTGTCGCTACACCAAGAGCAAAGTTAATACCAAACAATTTACCCCAGAACTTAGTCATGTCCTTGTAAATTTGCTTGCCAGTCATTACATAAACTGACTCCATAATGGCAAGTAGAAATGCCATACCTAAAGTCAGTGGAACAAATAGGAAGTGATACATCGCTGTAAATGCAAATTGCAATCGCGACAGATCAACAACATCAATCATGGTAACTCCTTTGTGTCGGCTGAATGACACTTGTGTGATTATTCACCGCAAAAATCCGTGTTAAAACAATTCGTGAGATTGTTATTACAAATTGAAATTTGTAGTAAAAACGTACCGTTATAGTTAGATTATTGTTAAGCATGAGCTAATATAGCTGACGCTAATATTACTGGTAAAATCAGTATGTTTCAAAAGGTTTATAGGAGAACCTTGCGTTGATTTGTATCAATTTTATTCAAGCAAATTAGAGTTATTTTTGAACAGTTATGATTAAAATCACACCAATTATGTCTCTATTAATAGCAGCATATGATATCTGTGACAAAAGCTCAGCACTGCATCAACATATGAATTACAACTACCCATAAAGTATTAACAAAAAACATAACAGCTTATTTCATTTTTTGTTACTCAATTCAAACGTGAAATCAAAGTTTTCATTTTTGAGGGAGCTATTCAGCTTTTTTATCGACTCGCTCAAAGAGTTGTTATTCAATAGAAAGCAAAAAATCCCAGCGCTTATGCAACTGGGATCTTTAAAAATGAATAAATTAACGATTAGATGGTTTATCGATGCCGAAGTGTAAATACGCTCTGTCGGTCGCGATTCGACCTCTTGGCGTTCTTTGTAGATAACCTTGTTGAATCAAGTAAGGTTCTAACACATCTTCAATGGTATCTCTTTCTTCACCAATCGCCGCAGCCATGTTGTCTATACCAACCGGCCCACCACCAAACTTCTCCATAATCGCAAGCAAAAGCTTCCTATCCATGTAGTCGAAACCTTTAGCATCGACATCCAACATGTTTAGCGCTTTATCAGCAACCTCTGGGCAAATATGTCCATCGCCTTTCACTTCCGCATAGTCACGAACACGGCGCAGCAAACGGTTAGCAATACGTGGCGTACCACGAGCTCGACGAGCAACTTCTAACGCCCCTTGCGATTCCATAGAAAGACCAAGACAATCAGCACTTCGTTGAACGATGTTTTGTAAATCTTCAACTTTATAGTACTCAAGACGCTGAGTAATACCGAAACGGTCACGCAACGGCGATGTCAGTGAACCAGCACGAGTGGTTGCGCCAATCAAAGTGAAAGGAGGAAGGTCGATCTTGATAGAACGTGCCGCTGGGCCTTCACCAATCATGATATCTAATTGGTAATCTTCCATTGCCGGGTACAACACCTCTTCAACCACTGGGCTCAGACGGTGGATCTCATCAATGAATAGAACATCATTTTCTTCAAGGTTGGTAAGCAACGCCGCTAGGTCACCCGCTTTTTCTAGAACAGGTCCTGAAGTGGTACGAATGTTCACATCCATTTCATTAGCAACAATGTTTGCCAATGTAGTTTTGCCCAAGCCTGGAGGACCAAATATCAACAGATGATCGAGCGCCTCATTACGCATTTGTGCTGCTTTGATGAAAATTTCCATCTGACCACGGACGTGATCCTGACCTTGATAGTCAGCCAGTGCTTTAGGGCGTATTGCACGATCAATGACATCTTCATCTTTGAATACTGGGTTGTCCGGTGCAATAAGGCGATCGGCTTCAATCATAAATTCTGCTATTCCTAACTATGCTCTTGTTGACTCTGCGCTTCTTGATTCTGTGTAAAGGCAAAGTGAATGAGTCTATTTTGTAGAACAAGTATATCGGGTATTAAACCATCGATTTCAGAGCTTCGCGAATCAACTGTTCGCTGGTCATGCCATCTTTAGCCACTTGAGAAACCACCTTAGAAGCTTGGGTCGGCTTGTAGCCTAATGCAAGTAGTGCACTTACCGCTTCTTCTTCCGCGTCGTGCACCGTTGGCATAGAGTCCATTGGCGCTGCATCTGTTGCAGGTGTAAACAGGTCACCTGCGCCCCACCCTTTCAGGCGGTCTTTCATTTCAACGACCAGACGTTCTGCGGTTTTCTTACCAACACCCGGCAGTTTAACCAGCGTTGAGATATCTTCTCGTTCAACACTTTGAACGAATTGGCTAGCGGTCATGCCTGAAAGAATCCCAAGACCAAGTTTAGGACCGACACCATTCGCTTTAATCACTTCACGGAACAAGGCACGCTCTTTAACCGTGTTAAAACCATAAAGTAGCTGAGCATCTTCACGTACCACAAAATGAGTGTAGATAATTGCTTCTTCGCCTACGTTTGGTAACTCATAAAAACAGCTCATTGGCATTTGAACTTCATAACCAACACCACTGACTTCAATCAATAACTCTGGTGGCTGTTTTTCTATTAATGTACCGCGGAGACGTCCGATCACAATTCACTCTCTTGATGGAATTTAATTTGGAGGACAGAATATAAAAGAACTGGATACTTATCCAGTTCTTTGTGTTTTTTGAAGTGAATTATTTAGACTTGCTTGGCTTGCGAGACCACGCTGTTCAAGCTCGCGACCAGTTCTTTAACCGAAGTCACATGACCTGTTAGCTCAGAACCATAATTAGCGACTAAGCCTGACACCGATTTAGTTTCCGCCACACTTTGGGCAACTTCTGAACTGGCGAGATCGAGCTCTTTCAATGAATTCATCTGCATCGCCATAATATTGGTGAGCTGATTAACATCTGTTGATATGGTTTGCACCTCTGAGATGATGCCGTTCATCTCGCTCGCCGTGGTTTCGATGATCGCTCTTCCGTGTTCAACTTCTTCTTTACTGCGGTCTAACAAAGTTCGAATCTCTATCGCGGAATGGCTGCTTTTCGCCGATAATTCTCGCACTTGATCAGCGACGACAGCAAAGCCTCGTCCCTCTTCACCTGCACGCGCAGCTTCGATTGCCGCGTTGAGTGCTAACAGGTTGGTTTGCTCAGCAACCGAAGTGATCAAATCAGCGACTTTCATGATTTCTTGATTACTTTGAATGATCTGGCTGATTGCACTGGTTGAGGCTTCTAGTGACTCTGAACTCTTTTGCGCTTTTGTGCCAACCGCTTCGCTACGCTCTTTCAGTTCACCTACAAATGAATTGGATTCTTCGATGCCTTGAGTCATTTGATGGAGTTGTTGGCTCATCTCTTCTGCAGCGCTCGCTTGAGATTCACAATTGACATTCAACACTTCGACTTGAGCATGCAAGTCTTGTGACTGCTGTTCTAAATGAACCGAAACACCTTGTAGACTCTCTGAATTCGAATTAGCTTGATCAAGCACCACCGAGAGTCGCCCTTCACTTTGCGTCGCTTGATTGGCAATCTGTTGGCTTTCTGAAATCGCATCCTCTGCCATTTCGATCGCCACCTCTTTCTGTTTCGCAGTAAATGCTTGGGCAATGCAGATCACCACCAACGGCATAATCACACCAGACCACGTTTCTACCACCACCGCTTCCGGAGTAAGTATTAACTGCGGAAATTCAAAGCCGTTAAGGTGAGCAGACGTCATCACCAATGAAACGCCAATCACCAGTCCACTCCACACCAAAGCCACAATTCGTGTTCCTGACAAGAAAAAAGCGACTACTAACAACGGCACCCAATAAGCTTGAGTGGAAGCCACAACCCCACCACTTTGATAAATGATGTTCAACGCGTGTACCGCCATGCCGACAAAACCAAAGTTAAGTGCAAAGCTCGGCTTACTCGTCACACGAAGTAGCAGTGCAGAGATCAGTTCGAATACGATAAGAAATACAGATGTGGCGATCAGAAGTTGCTCTTCGTGCTTAGTCCACTTGATTAAGCTATAGACACCCACGAAGAATGCGATAAAAGTGAAGAGTAATAAGATATCGGCTTGTCTGACTTCGTTGTTACTCCAGCCATTGCTTTTAGGTAGAAACAGCGCGCGCCACAGCTTGATTGGGTTCATCAGCGATCATCCTTGATTAACTTGTAAGACCTCTGACCAATGTTAATAACATGTTAAATGATACGCAATGTTATTATCTGGGTTCTGTTCGAAAGATCTCATTTCATCAAGGATTTAGGTGCGTATTGTTTTGATATGAGCCAAACGGGGGCGTAAGGCTCATCGAAAGAAAACTTCTAGAAAGCGATAGGGGGATTAACGGTAGCGTCCTTTTCTCGCACCTGTCGCTTTACCTGCCAGTGCAACCAAGGTTTTATTGGTGTTAGCGTGAGTGATCGCTACGCCGAGAGCATCGGCAGCATCAGCCTGTGGTTTGGCAGGTAGCTTGAGCATGCTCATCACCATGTTCTGAACCATAGACTTGTCAGCGCCACCATTACCTGTCACCGCTTGTTTGATCAAACGAGCCGCATATTCATGAACAGGTAAATCTGCATTCACCGCTGCCACAATCGCGCTACCTCGAGCTTGTCCAAGCTTAAGTGCAGAGTCAGCGTTCTTCGACATGAAAACCTGCTCGATCGCAAACACATCCGGTTGGAACTGAGTGATGATTTCGCTCACACCGGCATAAATCTGTTTTAGTCGACCCGGCAATTCTTTTTCGGAAGTACGAATACAACCACTACCTAAGTAATATAGATGGCGACCATTTTGACGAATCACGCCATAGCCGGTAATGCGAGAGCCAGGATCAATCCCTAAGATAATAGACATAACTTCAATACTGATTATTTATACATGCTTTTCAGCTTAGTATATCGAACGCAAAAAAAAATGCCCGTCAAATTAACGGGCATTTTCTAATTTACTCACAAATCTTGGCTAATTAATTAAGAGCTCTCTATCAACTAGGATCTCTTCATCAACAAGAAAGATAACAGGCTTACGCTTGCTCTTTCTTCTCTGCCAATTTAACAGCGATTGCTAGCTCTTCCAGTGATGCTGGGTTTGCTAGGCTTGGCGCATCTGTTAGCAGACATGCTGCAGCTGTTGTTTTCGGGAATGCGATAACATCACGGATGTTCTCTGTACCACAAAGAAGCATAGCTAGACGGTCAAGACCGAATGCTAGACCTGCGTGTGGTGGCGTACCGTACTTAAGAGCTTCAAGTAGGAAGCCGAACTTCTCTTGTTGCTCTTTAGCTTCGATACCTAGGATAGCGAATACAGCCGTTTGCATTTCTGCGCTGTGAATACGTACCGAACCGCCGCCTACTTCGTAGCCGTTGATTACCATGTCGTATGCATCAGAGTTTGCTGCTGCTGGATTCGCTATTAGCTCTTCCGCGCTCACACCTAGTGGTGATGTGAATGGGTGGTGCATTGCGTGTAGGTTACCTTCGCCGTCTTCTTCGAACATTGGGAAATCAATAACCCACAGTGGAGCCCACGCTTTCTTGTCTGTTAGCTCTAAGTCATCACCTAGCTTGATACGAAGTGCGCCCATTGCTTCAGCAACGATGCCCGCTTTGTCTGCGCCAAACAGAATGATATCGCCAGATTCAGCTTGAGTGCGATCTAAAATACCGTTGATTACGTCTTCGCTTAGGAACTTAGCAACTGGAGATTGAATACCTTCCATGCCTGCAGCACGGTCGTTAACCTTCATCCAAGCTAGGCCTTTCGCGCCGTAGATGTTTACGTGTTCAGCGTAACCGTCAATTTGCTTACGAGTTAGCTTAGCACCACCTGGAACACGGATAACTGCTACGCGACCTTTTTCGTCGTTAGCTGGGCCAGAGAACACCTTGAATTCAACGTCTTTAACCAAGTCAGCAACGTCCACTAGCTCTAGTGGGTTACGTAGATCTGGCTTATCAGAACCGAAACGACGAATCGCTTCAGAGAAAGGCATTACTGGGAATTGACCTAGTTCAACATCTAGAAGTTCTTTCCACATATCGTGAACAAGCTTCTCAGTTACGTTACGTACTTCTTGAGAAGTCATGAAAGATGTTTCGATATCGATTTGAGTAAATTCAGGCTGACGGTCAGCACGTAAATCTTCATCACGGAAACATTTAACGATTTGGTAGTAACGGTCAAAACCAGACATCATCAGCAGTTGCTTGAACAGCTGAGGAGATTGAGGAAGTGCGTAGAAGCTACCTTTGTGAACACGGCTTGGTACTAGGTAGTCACGAGCGCCTTCAGGTGTCGCTTTCGTTAGTACTGGCGTTTCGATGTCTAGGAATAGGTTCTCGTCTAGGAAACGACGAACGAAGCTAGAAGCACGCGCACGAAGCTTGATACGGTCGCTCATTTCTGGACGACGAAGATCGATGTAACGGTACTTAAGACGCTGCTCTTCAGAGTTCGTTTGGTTGAAGTCTAGTGGAAGCGCTTCTGAACGGTTGATGATCTCAAGGCCAGTTGCGTAAAGCTCAACTTCACCCGTCGCCATATCTTTATTTACTTGGCTGTCCGGACGAACGCGTACTTCACCAGTAAACTTGATACAGAATTCATTACGCAGTTGGTTAGCGATCGGGAAGATATCTTTCATATCTGGATCGACAACAACCTGAACGACGCCTTCACGATCTCGCATATCGATAAAGATAAGACCGCCTAAATCACGGCGACGGTTTACCCAGCCGCACAACTCTACAGTTTGTCCCGCCAGGGACTTGTTCAGGTTACCACAGTAATGGGTACGCATAATGAATTTCCCAATCTCTTAATTATTTACTAATTTCCAAGCTGTCAGTGGTCATTCCACACAACAGAGCAAAGGAACATTTATACGCGGAAACTCGCTTAAAATCGACCTTCCACATTCGAATTTATTGTGTTTTATCTGGCTTTGCTGATTTTTAGCCCATCAAGTGCGCAAAGATTCATCAAAACCGAAAAAATTGCGATAATTATATCTCGAAAGTACCTTAATCAGCAAAACTCTCGTAAAGTAGATTTTAGGGCGCGTTGACCTTTCGTGGTTAAATTTTGTTCGAGATAAAAGCGTTTTAATCGCGGCGAGGGAGAAGTAGCCTAGTCATTCTAAGCAAATCTCCCTCAACAAAGAGTAAAACGCTTTTAGCCGAACCCTTCGGGCAGCGTTTGCTGGTCATTTCTACTACGTTATCGGCTTCTCATGTAGGCTAGCTACACATCGATGCCTCTGCCTTGTATAAATACCCAGCAACTCGCTGCAAAAATCAGCTCGAAAGATCAACACGCCCTAATTATGGAAACTGAACTAAAAGAGCTTGAACTCAACGAGCTTATGGCAACAAAAGATGTCATCGTGCTCACCAGCTCAGAAGCAACTGCCGTATCTTGGTTGATAGAGTGTTATCAAGAGAACGCCGATATCCAGATTATCGAGAGCGCACACCAGCTAGATACTGAAGCGGTTTTGGCGCAATGCCGAGACTGCCTGAGTGAAAGTAAAAAGGTCATCCTCACCGCGCAGTTTCGTAGCCAGCTTCCTATTATCAATATCGCTTCACTGTGTAATGAGAAGCGTAAATCACTAATCAATATTGAGTTGTTAGGCTGGGATGAAGAGACTCGCCTTCCTCAGTCTTATACTAGTTTCTAGGTCATAGCAGTTTCTAGCTTATAACGGTTTCTAGTTAACCGCATTCGCTATATAGCAGCAGTTTTAGGTAGCAGACAATGTAAGCGCATTACTTCAAATGTCTGCCGCCATCAAGGTGCAAAGTTCTTCCTGTCATGTAGTGACTGGCCAACACAAACTTGATGCCATCTATTATTTCCTCAAAGCCCGCTTCTGTGGGAATCAGAGCTTTCTGCAGCGCTTTGGTCTTGTATGCCTCATCGTCATGCTCATTAAACTTAATCATGGCTGGAGAGAGGGTATTTACTTTGACCTTGGGAGCCAGCATCGCTGAAAACGATAGCGTTAGGTTGTTGAGCGCCGCTTTACTGGCCGCGTAAGCAATGTGTTTTTTACTGCCTTTTTCTGCAACGTAGTCACTGATGTGGATGATGTCTGAAGTTTGATCGCCAGATATCAGTTGGTCTTTGAGTGTTAAATTGAACAGATAAGGCACGGTAGCGTGAATCGTCATCATCTGGTGCATGATGTGTGATGCATTTTCACTGGGATCTTTCTTGCTCTCAGGTTTCCAGTCCGAAGCGTTGTGTATGACGGCTCTGAGTGTCTTATATTCTTGACCAACATAATCAAGAAAGCCCTCTAAGCTGCTTTGTTGATAAAAGTCTACTTGCTGCAAGTCGGCTCCATTGTCGCGCAACCGTTGCAGTTGAGGATAGTCGCTGCGGTAAGTGCCAACCACTTTGTATCCATCCGCTATAAGTTGCTGCGCCAATGCGAATCCGAGTCGCTTTCCCACGCCGGTTATCAATATCGTTTCACTCATCGTAAAAACTCAGCTCTGGTTTGAGGGTTAGTTTTGAAAATACCACCGAGAGCGGTTGTTGAGGTTTCAGAGTTTGCATCCATGACGCCTCTGGATTTAACGCAATAGTGCGTGGCTTTAATCGTCACGGCCACGTTTTCTGTCTCTACTAGAGTCTGTATCGCGACTAGGATTTGCTGAGTAAGGCGTTCTTGTACCTGAGGACGCTGAGCAAAGAATCGAACGATACGGTTTATTTTAGACAGCCCAAGAATCTTGTTTTCAGGTATATAAGCCACTTCCGCTAAACCATCGATGGTAATGAAGTGGTGTTCGCACGTCGACGTTAAATCGATATCCGATACCTTGACCATTTCATCAACCGACATTTTGTTTTCTATAACACTGATTTTCGGGAAGTTATCGTAATCGAGCCCTGAAAATATCTCATGGACGTACATCTTTGCAATGCGATGAGGTGTTTCAGCAAGGCTGTCATCGGTTAAATCCAGTCCAAGCGTACTGACCACTTCCGTCAACAGTCCTTTGATGCGGTTGTACTTCTGGTTGGGGTTCATTTCGCTCTCTGTCATTGGAGTTTCAAGTCCTCTTGCGAGCAAAGCTTCTCTTACTTTTTCGGCTTCTGTATTCAGCATGACGCACTCCTTATTAATTAGTTTTCGAGTTCTGCTTCATAGCTCAGGGTGAGCGAAACGGAATCAGCGAAGCGAAGAGCATGAGGCTTGTCAATTCTCACTTGAGCGTATTTCACCCATGAGTGATCGATACAAATGCCGAGTACGTCGCTGGTCAATTTTTCCAAAAGCAGAAACCTTCCGGATTCGACGTGTTGAATGATCTTCTTGCAGATATTTTTGTAGTTGAGTGCGTTCTCCACATCATCAGAGAGGCAAAGGTTGTTAGCGGGGTAGTGGATTTCTGCGTTGATAACGATGTCTTGCTGCTTAGACTTTTCTTCTTCGTTGAAGCCGATGAAGGTTCTTAGTCTGAGGTTCGTAATAGTGATAATGGCGTTGTGATTCATAACAGTGTCCAATCCTTAGAAAGTGAAGTCAGTTACGTGCTTGTTTTAAGAAAAGATCAGTAAAGCTCAGGTGATTAAGAGTTCAGTCGTTCCTTTAGCCGTTGTTCATTTTGTAGCCGTTCTTTTTTCAGTCATGGAAAGGCTAAGTGAAACTGACCTGGAAAGGGATGGGTTCGGTTTTTTGGCTCAATTGATCGAAGCTTTCCCAGAGCTGCTGAAATGAGATGTCTAGAGTGGGGTGGCGTTCTTGCGCGGCAATATCGACTAACGGTCTGAGTACAAATGCGTACTCGGTGATTTCGCCTCTAGGCAGCTCTACGCCATCAATAATGCCGACTTGATTACCATAAAGAAGGATGTCGATATCCATCGTGCGTGAAGCATAGGCTTTGGTCTGACGCTTGCGATCATTCTTTGCTTCGATTTGATGTAGAACCTGAACCAGTTCAGCGACAGGGAGGTCACATTCAAACCCAACGACAAGGTTTAGGAAGTTGTCCCCCTCGAAACCGACAGGCTCGCAATCGTAGAAATTAGAAATGTGCAGCGGTGCAAAGCGGTCATTCAATGCTTTGAGAGACTCTGTGACGTGGTGTTCGCGGTTAATGTTGCTTCCGATGCTGACGTAGACGTTGGCCATAGTTTTCCTTCCTTTTAAGGAGCCTATACGTCCAACTCGCGAGGAAGATCAGCTATGTATCCTCTTAGAGGTTGGAGGACAAAAGAAAATACGGTTCTGCCGCAAATCGCGTCTGATAGTGATAGAATCCCTGCATCAGAATTATCGAGAATCTAGGTATTTATAGACAATGTTTATCCATCACGTTAACGGCATCGACTGGCTGGTGATTACAGCTTTTGAAGAACTGAAAACTATGTTTATCGAAGATGCAGGCCCAATCCCATCTTACTTCTCGACCGCCAGTGAATTGAGCCTGATTGATCAAGCCAAGCGCAGCTATGGATTTTTACCTAAACTCCGCGGTGTGATCACCGATACCGGCACGTATCAAAGTGAAAATCTTGACGAAGATTTGAACCCACAGCTTGCGTGCATCGTTGAAGGGAGAGGTCGAGTGTTTATCTATCACGGCGACTATGTGGCTTTTGTCGATGACGAGCAAACCTTCATTACTCGAATGGACTGAGAGTGATTCAGTGGGTTTGGAGCGGTTGATTGGTTAATTGATTAATTGATTGCGAATAAGCTGCTCTGTAGATAAAACTAAGGCCTCGCGTGTGCGAGGCCTTAGTTTTGAGGCTATTACAATAAACCGATCTCTAACAGATAATTGGATAGAAGTGTTCTAGTCCATGACAATTAGAGTCGTTACTGTCCTTACCAGATATCTTCGATTAAAGAGTCTTTAAGCTGCTCAGCTGCGGCAATGTTTTCTTTCGACATGTACTGTTTCACGTCTATTATCTCTTTCTCTGCATCCGAGTTACCGTATTCCTGTGCGACTTCAAACCATGCTAGCGCTTTAACAAAATCGCTCCATGTACCGTGACCATTACGGTAGGCGTAACCAACGGAATATTGACCATAATCGTTGCCCTGCATTGCGGCGTGAGTGTAATACTCTAATGCTTTTTTTGCGTCTGTAGTTTTGAAACCACACGGTTTTTTGTATCGCGTAGAAGAGTAAATATCACCCATCTTCACATAAGAAAGTGTATGTTCATCTTCTTCAATGGCTTTGCTAAATAATTGCATCGCTTTAGAGCAACTCTTTTCAACGCCTTGTCCATTTAGGTAAGAAATACCCAAATTGTACATAGCACTTGCATCGCCTAAGTTAGCCGATTGCTCAAACCAATACGCAGATTTGGAGAAGTCTTGAGTGACGCCTTGACCTTCATCGTATGAAAATGCGAGTTGATACATAGCGTCAGAATACCCCGCTTTTGCAGAAGCTAGGTAATAATCGTTGCCTTTCTTTAGGTCGACAGGTGTACCTTCACCATCAAAATACATTACGCCTAATGAGTAGAGCACATAAGGGTCTTTGCTGGTTTCAGCTTTGTGGTACCAAGCCAGTGCTTTTTCGTATTGCTCTTCGTAGTAATAATTATCTGCCAAGGTAATCATCGCTTTTACCTCACCAGATTCCGCTACTTGATTCATGTACTCATATCCGCGTTGTAAGTTCTCTTCATACATTGAATCTTCAATTAAAAGGTTAGCAGCCTGCATTAGCAATTCGTTATCGCTAGACGTTTCTGCGTTCTTTAAAAGTGCGAGTTCTTCGCCTTCAAAAGCTTCTATCTCAAGATCGTATGCAAAAGTGCTAGCGGATAGCAGCAGCGACAGTGACGTTAAAAAAGTACAACTTTGTTTTATCATTTAAGCCATTTCTTATATTAGTAATGTTTCACATGAATATAACAAAACAGCTTTGAAAATAAAGGAAATTTCGGGATATCGAAAACCGAATTCACGACAATGAGACCTAGGGCATCTCAATATACTGGAAGCAACCAAGACTGGTTAATAAACGTTGACCCAAGCGATTAACTCTATGGCTTAGGCGCGGAAACTAGGTGGCACTGACTCAGTAGCAATGGACAGAGCTCTATATGTGCCGATAATGATCTAGAGGTCTTTAAACCCAAGTTATCGTGACACTCATTACCTGACTGGCAGCTTGGTCTTAGTTTTTACCTGACCGAAGGCGAAGCTGGATTCAATAGAAGCAATATTGGGCAGGCGAGTTAGTTGTTTACGGATGAACTGCTCGTAGCTTTTGAGCGACTCGCTGACTACATGCAATAGGTAGTCGTGATTGCCCGTCATTAGAAAGCACTCTAACACTTCATCAATCACTTCGATGTGCTGTTCAAAGTCTCGCATGTTCTCTTCTGTCGGCTTTTCAAGTTTCACCAACACAAACACATTGACTGGCAGGCCACACGCTTCTTGGTCAACACTGGCGTGATAGCCGCGAATAATCCCTTGTTTCTCTAATGCTCGAACTCGGCGTAAGCAAGGAGAGGGCGACAGTGCTACTCGGTCGGCCAACTCTTGATTAGTCAGCCGAGCGTTGCTTTGCAGTTCAGCCAGTATTTTCTTATCGATCTCATCCATTGGCATATTCCATCAATATTGAATTTAGTTTGGCAATATTATTGCTCAAAGTGTATGTCTTACTTCGTAAATAGCAATTTTTAGCATCTGCACAAAGCTAAAATTAAAGGAGGAACAACCAGCATGGAATGACTTAGGAACTATGAATACTTCAACTCAACTTAGCCCGCTGCGTAAAACTACCAAACACGAACAAGCAGAAGCCCTTGCCATTGAGCAAGCCAAGCATTTTGGTATCGACCCAAACAGTGATTACGGCGTCACGCTTATCGAACTGGCGACGACACTGTACAAAGCCAATACCAAGACACACGATCTTTGGGCATTGACGGTTGATGGCCTTTCAGAGCTCGATAAGAGCGACCGAATCGCTTGGTTTAACGCCAAACGTTTTTTGTCATTCCAGATCGCTAAGATCCTCGACAATCTGCAAAACCCAATGCGCGCCACTTACCAGTCTATTGCCACCAATAATGGTAATTTTGCATCCAAAGGTGCGTATCCTATCTTCGATAATGTCGCTGCTATTTTCTCTGCGAGCCCTGTGATTACACGTACCGCGACCTATTTGTTTGCGTGTACAGAATGGATTGAAGATGCGTTTAATGGTAAGGAGCCGCTGCACGATATTTACTCTCGACTGCTTAACCCAACATCGATTTCACTGGCTAACCACATGGTTGATATTGAGGCAGGCTCTAGAGCCAATGAGTACCTCGCATGGAACTTTAACTCGGGGATGGCCGCTATTGATGGGTTGTTGAGCCATCTACTTGGGTATGAAGACATTGTCTTAGCTTCACGCAATATCTACGGCGGTTCTTACCAACTGTTGGAAGATTGGTTTGGCAAGCCTTCGAACCTGAATGTCGCGGTAGAGTGGGTGGATGGTTACTCCGGGGATGAGTTTGCGACGCGACTTGATGAGGTTGCCGATAAATACGCAGATCGCATCGCTGCGGGTAAGAAAATCTACGTCTACCTAGAGTCACCGTGTAACCCGCATGGACACGTGTTAGATGTTGCTAGTATCAGTAAAGCAGGTCACTCTCGTGGTTGGGATGTGATTGTTGACTCGACAGTGGGCACGCCTTTATTACACCCAGTACTGAAACGTGATGATGTGATGGAAAGACCCGATTATGTTATTCACTCTTACACCAAAGAACTGGCGGGTTCTGGCACCACAACTGCTGGGGTTGTGATTGGCCGTAACGAGACCATGTTTATTCCAAAAGGAGAGGAGGTCACTTTCACCAAACCTAACGGCGATGAGGTCACCATTCCATGGAACGAAACGCTGTTTTGGAATGTGTACTACATTAAGGGCGCATTCCTAGACGCAGACAAAGCGTTTGAAGTGCTCAATGGTATGAAAACGTATGAGATGCGAGTGGTGCAAAAAACGATTAATACCCTGGCTCTGGCGAAGATCTTCGATGCCCACCCAGACATCAATGTGTCATGTCCAGCTTTGCCAGACAGCGATAACTATGAACACTGCCAGAACAACATGTACTTGGGTTTACCAGCGGCGCTTTTCACAATCGATATGGAAGGTAACGGCGACCGTGCACCAATCAATCGAGATGGGTTTAAACAGTTCTTCGACATGCTTGAGCCAGCAATCGGCATGCAAGTGAGCTTAGGGCAAACCAACACCGTGGCCTTGTGCCCAGCACTGACCACGCACTCAGAGCTCAGCGATGAAGCGTTAAATGAAGCAGGCATCAAGCCAACCACAATGCGTATCTCTATCGGCTTGGAAGATCCGCGAATGTTCATCGCTCACATTATCGAGGCCGCCAAATTGTCGATTGACCGTAAACATCTCGACTTCTCATCTAGTTTCCCCTGTGGTGACAGTATCGATGAAATTTATATGCAAACCTACATGGATGTGCATCAGATGTTTGTGAAGAGTTTACCGAAGTTTGAGCAACTTACTCAGTAAGCTGAGTTATTAAGGAAAGGTGACAATCACTTATTTGGTATACGGTGGCCATTGTTGTAGTCCAGTCATGACACTTAGGGTGATGTAAAAATGCCCACCAAGTTGGCAGGCATTAATTGATGCTAATTTGCATAGAAAGCTTAGAAAGCTTAGGAAGCTTAGGAAGCTTTGGATGTTTTGGAAACTTCGTGTTGTTCAATCATGAAGGCAATGGCTTCATCGCTTAAACAAGATTTACTCACATATTGGCGCTGCTTTCCAATATGAAGGATAAAGCCGAGATCGGTCTGTTCAAGTTGGTCGATGTCACGCCAAGCGATAGTATTGGTGGCTTTACGGTTTTTATAACTCACACCATCAGTATCCCCTGAAAAGACCACTTTGCTTCCAGCACCTGAGCTGATTTTTTGTCGCCATAACCACCAGGTTCTCTTGCAATATACACTGAACGCTTCAATCACACTCAAAACGATAAAAAACCAGCCTACGTAGCCACTAGGTAACAGTTCAAACTCCAATAGAACCCAACCAAAAATAAGAAACAAAAATGCCTTTAAATAGGCTTTTGGAAATTGCGTCGGAAGGCTCGTTTGATCATAACACTCTGCGAAAAACGTTTTGTCGAGGATGTATTCTGTGGTGAAACCGGGATCTTTAGGCATGTGTGGCTACTTTGTAGTTCTTTGTTGAGGCGCATTATATCGCTTCACGCTGGTTTGTCTTAGCGGTTTCATTCCCTTTTGTAAATCAATAATACTGAATGCGCTTGTTCATGCCAGAGTCAGTTGTTATTTCAATTGGTGTTAAATGATGTTGTTGAGGATTTACTTCTTAACTTAAGTATCCATTCTGTAAATCTTATTTCTCATACGATGGTTATTGGCATATGCTAGTAATGGGGCGTATTCTGAATTCCTGATTATCAATAACAGGAAGTTACTATGTTATACGCAATACCTTGTCGTGACCTTCATGTCGGCAACCATTTTGCCCGTTCTCCACAGATCGCGATTGTCGATGAGCAACAACAAATAAAGCATCTTATTCCTTTGGTTGAGTCAGACAGCCCGTGCAATAAGAAGAAGCAATGGATGTCCGTCGTTAAATCTTATGATGTGAAAGCTGTTGTGGTTCGTCACATCGGGAAGAAAATGCTGTCGCACTTGTTCAATCATGATGTTCGCGTTTTTACATCTAAAGGAAAAGCCGAAGTTACCACTCTGGATTTTAGCAATCTACAAGAAGTAACCGACCTCGATTATGGTCGCGAGTCGCGAAATAGCGGGTGTAGCAATAAAACGTGCGGCGAGAAAGGGCACAAAAAACAAGCTTCGATTTTAATGGCACAGCCTAATCAGCTAGGCGCTATTCGAGGGTTCCGTAAATGACCTTTTTGTTGACGCTATTGGGGTTTGTCGGAGTCGTTACACTGATGGCGATAGGCGTGATTTTTTCGCGCAAGCCAATCAAAGGCAGTTGTGGAGGACTCGCACAGTTAGACATTGAGCGCGAATGCAATTGCAAGGATGTGTGTGAAGGGCAAAGCCGAAAGTTGTATCAGATTACTGAGCCATCAAGCTAAGTATCAAGTTAAGTATCAAGAGTTCTCGCTCGCTGAGTTAAATAACTTCTGGCTAACACGTGAATTAACTGCCTTGAATCACCAACGCATGGCCGTTGACGATGCACTTGGCGACTTTGGCTCTTGCACGCTTGATGATGTTGCCGAACGTTTGGCGAGACACCTGCATCTGCTCGGCGGCTTCAAGCTGGCTCAATCCTTCTTGATCAGCTAAGCGTAAGGCTTCTAACTCTTCTAATAGCAATTCTTCTTTATGAAGCTCGTCCATAGGAACGCCATTAGGCTTAAAACATGAGTAAGCCGCACGGGTACATAATTGACGATGTTTTTTTGGTCGAGCCATATCTATCTCTAGGAATCTAAGGGTTCACAGGAATAAGGGTAAGTATGAAGGTTTTCATTCCTCACAACCATCGCCGTTGCCAAGTGTGCAGCCAAGGTTTTTTCACAGACAGTCCCATTTGTTTTGAAGCTATTGGCGAAGGTGAGACTTTGGCTCAGTACGAAACGCTAGCTAAGCATGAAACGCCAGTTAAGCATGAAAATTTAGCTAAGTATGAAGCTATAGCCAAGATTGTACCAACAGATAAAGCTGAGGGCTACGACGGTATTATGCAGGGGGGCATTGTTACTGCGTTACACGACAGCGCGATGTTGTATTGCTTGTTCCATAACAATATCAATGCGATGACGGTGAGTTTAACTTCTCGCTTTCACCATCCAATCGCCATTGGTCAGGAACTCGAAATTCGCGCTCAATGGGTGAAAAGCAGACGTAATCTTTATTTCCTCGAAAGCCAAATTACGCAGTGCGGGAAGTTATGTTCGTCGGCAAAGAGCCAGTTCATGTCAGCACCGCCTAGATTTGATCTGAACTAGAAGCTTTGTTCTTTTTGAAGTATTTGAACGCTGTCCAGACGGCATAAGCCGAAACACCTACGATCAACGCTGAGCGGAGTAGAATAGGTGCATCATGCTCAAGTTGACTAACATGCGGCACAATACTAGCGAACAATCGACTGGTAAAAAGCAGCCCCATTACTAACATAACAATTTTATTCATGTGACCTGCCGTTCAATAGGGTACGTTGCACAGAAACAGTTATGGGGTGGGTTACACGGCCAAAAAACTATTCTGCTCGAAATAAAATCATGCGCTTCTCAAGCTTGGTCGTCAACGCGATATCAGCTTAAAGCCAGTAAGCTAAAGTTTCGTTTTTGAAAGCGAGGGGGATTGCAAGTGAAGAGGGGATTGAAAGGGGGAAGAAGAGTGATCCGCTAGGGCTTGTTCTTCAAACTAAAATGCCACCGCAAATCTGCAGTGGCATTTGAATGACAACAAACCATCATGTAAATCTTTAATTACAGCTCTAACACATACTACAGCTCTAACAGTTTGGCTAATTCACGCTCTTCGAGCAGCTCTTCAATGCGTTGACGAGCCTTAGGCCCTTCTGCTTGTGCTTTGGTTGACTTGCCGGCTTTTTTACTGCGGCTCGTTTTTGTTTTTTCCTTAGTTGTCATCGGTAACCTTCCTTGTATTTTCTATCTTACAGGTTGCATGTCTCTTTTAGTGCTTTACCTGCTTTAAATGCTGGTGTTTTTGACGCTGAGATTTGAATCTCTTCTCCAGTTCTTGGATTGCGACCAGTGCGAGCAGCGCGGCTATTCACTTTAAAGCTACCAAATCCAAGGATAGATACATCGTCGCCATTAGCAAGCGTAGTCGAGATGCCTTCAACGAGCGCATTGAGTGCTGTGCCTGCTTGCTCTTTTGAGATGTCAGCAGAAGTTGCGATGTGTTCAACTAATTGAGATTTGTTCATGTTTTAAATTCCTTGTCGAGTTCGTCTGGCGTTTGGTTTTTGCAAACTATTGGTTAAATATGACCAATATGAACTGAAGTTATGTCATTGCTAGGATTGAACTTTGTAAAGTAACAAACGAAGTTGATTATAAAAACATATCACGCCTCATTCAATGCAAATCATTGACTATTACTTGTTTTCGGCCAGTTATGGACAGTGAGTCATGAAAATGAACATCGTTTTGTTTAAATTAATTCATGATATCAATTGAAAGTTAATATTTTGCTGTATGTAGAACAGACAAAAAAGCCCAGCGTGTGTGCTGGGCTCATGCTTTTTTGAAGCAATCTGTTTTTTAAAGCAATCGAGTATTTGAAGTGGTTTTGTACTCGGAGCTAACGCAACGAAAATTATTTAGTAATAAAGATCTGTTCCGTTTTTAGCGAAGTCATCGAGCGAACTTGGCGCCAAATGTAGTAGAAGATACCTAACATCATCAACATACTTGGTATAGCGATGGCCGGGTAGCTGTAAAGTGTCAACTTCCCCAATTCTTCATTAAAAGCTGCAGTACCTGCTGGGCTAGTCACAATCCAAGTCGCTAGAAAGTAGTTCATCGCAGAAGAAAATGCGAAGGTACTAGCGAATAGGTAGTTTGACTTCATTAGGCAACGATTAAACTCTGCTTGGTTACCAAACTCTCTTAAACGCTCTTCGATTAGAGATATGTTTAACAGTGCAGGCGTGAAGATAACTTTTTGGATAAACGGGTAGCGAGTGAAGGTTGAGCCAAGAACCGCTAAACCAATTAGGCCGGGTATTAATGCTTCTTTTAATGCTAACCAACGAGTATCAAGTTCGAAGAAGCCGATACCGCCGGTTAATAATACGCTGACAAAGCCAAGTGCCGCGATGAAGTTAAACTTCTTGTTGCGGACTAACTCCATACCACCGTAAGCAATAGGGAAGGCAAGCGCGACAAGTAGTGCTAAGCCAGTTCCTAGGTGTTCCTCTCCACTGAACTTCATTAAGATGAATGAAGGAAGAAAGACGTTAAATACGACTTCGAAAAGAGGACTCGATTTTTTGTTTTCTGTGCTGCTCATAATTTCTAAATACATTATGTTATGGATTTATTCTCAGGGATTGTTGTTTACCTCGCTCAAGATGTAAAGCCTTAAGACGTCATGCTGTGTAACGACATGTGACATCAACGACATCTCTGAACTTATAGAACGCGTAATTCAACACTTTCGTGTCTGAGTTCTCGATTAACTTGGGGCTTATGGTGTGAAAGCCGTTGCTTGCTGAGTCAATTTATATGAACGCCATAGCTAAGCTTTCGCGTTTTTCTGCAGTGATCCACATTCATCAAGTTACCTAAGGCTGCAAACGCATATCCATATAATTGGAAACATGTATGCCAAGTTGCTTGTGATATTTGGGTTATGTTATAACATAACCCAAATATCACTCTTACTGAGAATAACGTTCGTATCGGTAAGAGGAAAACAACAAGCATGTATCAAGGAGATGACGTAATGAATGCCGTGTTAACGAAACCTGTGACAACCGATAATAATCAGCCACTTAACATTGGTTCTGCTGCAAGTATCAAGGTTCATGCGAATCATGCTCCATGCTATAGCGCTTCTGAGCAGCCAACGGTACTGGCAGACATCTATCAAAGCAATGTCAATATTGCGATTTGGCAGCGTACATTTGATGAAGATTTAACAATGGCAATCAGTGAATTTATCGCCTTGAATCCAAACTTCAGTAAATCTATGAGCCTGTCTCCAGACAACGCCTATGAGAAATTGGAGTTTGCTACCGACGAAACCGCATCTAAAGCACTACTAGAAAACATGGTAGAGCTGGTGGATATGTTCTGTTGTTTGTTTGATCTTGAAGAAGTAGGGCTCCGTTTAGCGGTTCTGAATAAAGCGATGTGTCCACGCTTCCATGTTGACCAAGTCCCTTGCCGTTTAGTGACTACCTATCATGGTGTTGCCACTCAATGGCTGCCAAACGACTTGGTCGACCGTACGAAGCTAGGAAGAGGGAGTAACGGAAAGCCAGATTCAGAGTCAGGCTTGTACAGTCATGAGTCGGATATCGAGCAACTTTCGAGTGGTGATGTGGCATTGCTTAAAGGGGAGCGATGGAGTGGCAACGAAAACGCGGGTCTGGTGCATTGCTCACCCGTAACTTCATTTAACGAGACGCGATTGTTGCTGACGTTAGATTTTGGTTAGTCGCGCTCTATTCGCGAGACGATTTTTAGAAGTCGTCGGCTTACCCCTTTTGTACATCCGGTTTTATACTCGTCAAACCTATTAATTTACGCCAACACTGTCAGCATAATGATGAGCAGCGCCGCTAAAGCTAGTACGCCTAACGCACGCCATTGAGAAACAAACGCAACACTGCCATTAAGTTCGATTTTTCTTTGGAAGCCAGTGACCATTGCCCAAGTTAATGGTTTTGAGCGTAATTTATAGAACAAAACGGCAAGGACGTGTACCGCAATCAGAGTTGGAAGTACTTTTATCATAGTGAGGTGAATGTTTTCTAATAATGAAAACACGGAGTCATTCAACCAGATATTTGCATAGGGTAAGTGATCAAGAAGCCCAGCTAAGGCTAAACCAGAAACACACTGAATAGTTAAAGCTGTAACAGTGTAACAACCATCCAACCGCCAGCAGGATTATGGCCTGGCTTTTCTTTTTCTTTTCCTAATAAATAACGAACTACTGATTTAGGTGATCGTAAAAACTGTCTGAACCGGCTCGTTTCGCTACCCACCCAACCCCAGACCAATCGCCAAACGATTAATGTCATAAGTGCTAGCCCAAGTTGAACGTGGGGTCCATTACCTGAAATGCCCGATGCCATTAACCCCATGAAAAGCGCCGCTTGCGTCCAATGGTATAGGCGAGTTGATAGATCCCAAATCTTCATAGTTTCACTCTCTCTTTTGTTTATTTAATCTCTGTTCGCTTTACAGTAATTTACACAGCAATAGTTGCAATTGCAACTATTGCTGTGTAAATTGACTTTATCAAGGAAACACAGGCATCAAAGAAACACAGACATCAGAGCAAAACGGAACACCGAAACGAATCATCGATGTCTGTATCGAAACCAGACAACAAAAGCTATATGAAGCGAGGAGAGATCAATATGAACAAGAGAATGATTCACAAGAGATTGGTGAGCCTACTGTGCACTACAACCGTTTTACTTAGTACCCACGCTTGGGCATCACAAGATCATTCGAACCAAATTGAACAGCGCCAATACGCATTTACACAAGTTGAAACCTTGATTGAGCAAGCCAAAGACTTATTAGATGGCAACGATACGAGTTGGCAGGTATTAGAAGAAACGAGTTTAGAGTTAACAGCTCATAGCGAATTGTTACTGACGTCATTTCCGGTGGGCAGCCAAGAGGGAAGTAAAGCTAAAGAGAGTGTGTGGAGTGAGCCTGAAAAATTCGAACGACTACTAAGTCAAATGAATCAAGGGTTCCAAGAACTCTATCAAGGTAGCCAACAAGGTGATGTATCACTGGTGGAATCAGGATTAAAAGCAGCGCAGGCGACTTGCAAAAGCTGCCATCGTTCATATCGCTCACGTTGGTAATAACATTCAGTTCGCTCAATTAACTAACTAACTAACTAACCCCATTTAACCAGTTAAAACTATTTAGCCAAAAAGGAACAAAATATGAAAATGAGTGTGTTTATAACACTAGCCGTTTCAATCATGTTTTCTGCTTTCACAAACGCAGCAGACTATGCCGTTGCTCTAGGCTACGCTGATGTGAATGTTCAACATTTGGGCTACAAACTTTCTGTGACGAACAACTAGTAGTCGTTGGTTGTTGAGTTAGTATTGGGTAAGTGAAAATACAATAACTGACAAAACTAATAGTTAGTAAAGTAATTAAAGCGATTATTAACTAACCCCAACTTCGGTGAAATCTAAGTAATCGAATATAAATATTGATCTGATGGAAATAAGAATGCCGTTGGGTTTAAATGACGAGAAATAAAGGGCTGAACGTTATGTGTTGGGTCCTTTTCTATTTTTCGTCTAGGTAACAACACTATGTTGAGCGTATTTAACTTAATTACCCTTCAACAGGCTGCTCGGTATGATTTCTCATACAATCAATGATTTGATTGGTGAATGTCTCGCTATACGTGCCCCTACTCACATATATTGCTGATATTAACCTTGGATGGTTTATTAATTTATTTTAAAGCGTAAAATAAATGGTGCTTGCAAACCGCATTGGTGACAAATTTGTCACCGCGGTTTTTACTTCCAAATTATAGGTTTCCTATGTTCAAGAAACTCTCGCTTAAAAATAAGCTGGCGATCTCTGCCAGCATGGCCATTATCCTGGGGGGGATTTTGGTCGAGGTATTGTCTTTTCGTGCTTCATTGCAACGGTTAGATATTGAAGTTGAACAGCGCTTAGAAGGTGCATCAGCTTCTTACAATCAATATGTATCGGATTGGATCTTATCCAAAGAACGTGCGCTTACTTCACTTTCGAAGGAGTCAACACAAGAAAGCTTGGTGACTCACCTGAAGCAGGTTCGTGATTCAGGGGCGTTTGATAATGTGTTCTTAGCGTTCCCAGATGGCTCGCAAAAAAATGCGAATGGCGTAGTGTTGCCACCGGGCAATGATGATCCACGCGTATGGGGTTGGTACACCAATGCGGTTGCGAACCCAAGTAAGGTGTTCATGGATAACCCAACGGTTGCCGCGGCAACTGGGGCGAACGTTGTGTCGTTGGGTACTGCAATGCAACTGCATGGCCAGCAGGTCGTTTTGGGGGCCGATGTAGAAATTACCGACATTCTAAACAGCCTTGAAAAAGTGATTCTTCCAGGCGAAGGCTACATGTTTATCGCGACCAACAAAGGCACGGTATACACGCACGCTGATACAAAGTTGCTGAATGAGAACATTAGCTCGCTAGGGCTAGATTTTTCTGATGTACAGAAGGCACTGACTAGCGGTAAAGACACGGCTATCGAGTTAAATGGCAGCGACTATGTTCTGTACGCACGTGCGATTGATGGTACAAGCCTGATTACTATCAGTGTTGTTAATCATGACTCTTTGGTTGCACCGTTATTTGATGCGGTGATCGGTCAAGTGTTGGTGACACTGTTGGTTGTGATTGTATGTACCATATTGTTTAACCTGCTGTGTACTATTCTGTTCCGTCCGTTGAACCATGTGTCTCAAGCACTGGCGCAGATCGCTAATGGTAGTGGTGATTTAACTCAGCGTATTCATGTTGAGAACCAAGATGAAGTAGGAGAACTAGCACAGAACTTCAACACTTTTGTAGGAAGTTTACAGCAGTTGATTGGTCATATTCGTGGGCAATCAGAGCAGCTTAACAGCCAGTCAGAGAAAAGTACTCAGCGAGCGAATCGTTCGGTGGATGAGCTTAATCATCAACAGCAAGAGATCACCATGGTGGCGACGGCTGTAACGGAAATGGCGAGTGCAACGCAAGAGATTGCATCGCATGCTGAGCAAACAGCAAAAGCGGCACAAGACTCTGCGACAAGCACTAATAGCGGTCACGCCCTGGTTGTCGATACCAAAGGTTCTATCAATAACCTTGCCAATGAAGTGAATGAAGCAGGTAATGTGATCAGTGAGCTAAACAAGCATGCTCAAGAGATTTCGACGGTACTTGCTACGATTCAAGGTATTGCAGAGCAAACTAACTTGCTTGCTTTGAATGCTGCGATTGAAGCGGCGCGTGCTGGTGAACAAGGTCGTGGTTTTGCTGTAGTTGCAGATGAAGTACGTGTGCTTTCTCAACGAACTCACTCTTCAACAGAAGAGATAAAGTCAACGATTGATGTTTTACAACGCACAACGGCTCAAGCGGTTGATCTTATGGAGAGCAGCTCGAAACTGGCAATACATTCCGTCGAAGATGCCGACCGAGCTTCACATGCGCTAGAAGAGATCAACACAGCGGTGGCTTTGATTAGTGATATGGCGACTCAAATTGCTACCGCAGCAGAAGAGCAAACGCACGTGACGGGTGAAATTACTCAGAACATTACGACCATTAAAGATGTTACGGACCACTTAGTTGTGGGCGCACAGGACAGCTTAACTGAGTCGAACGAACTTAAGAGCCAAGCCGCTGGTTTAAGTGACAAAGTGGCGACTTTTAAGCTTGCTTAACTGTTTCACTCACTGATGCCTGATCAGTGAGTGATTGTTAAGCAATAAGTCAAAGCGACGTAGATTACGTCGCTTTTTTTGTATTTGTGAGTAATCAAATTATTTATTAATCAGTTTCTGAAAACTCTTTCAGCGCACTCATTGCAGCTTCTGCTTTCTCTTTCTGAACGAAGATATGGTCATGGTAATAACCAGCAATTACGTTGGCGCTAATGCCGTATGAACCTAGCTTGGTGGCAAAAGCCGCTGTTAATCCAACCGCTTCAAGACTCGAGTGGACCGATAAAGTTATCAGGCTAAATACACCGTCGAAGTCTAACTGAGCTTTGGTCGCAACGCCTTCTTCAAGAACCAGTGTTAAACTTTCCTTTTCACGAAAGGTCGCGATTGGTTCGAGTTGAACATAATCTCCCAATCCCCCGTCTACAGTACAAAAAACATAATCACCTTCAATGAGCTCTGGTGACATGGACTTTAGCAGAATGTCTAAATCGGTAATGGCGGTCATCGTCTTTTTCCCTGCGTAATTGCGTTTGTTTATGGTGTTGTATAATGCAGCCAAGATAGAATTTAGTTCTGCATAAGTAAAATTAATAATACTTATTCCACATCAGTATTATTAATGTCGAGATTCCTTCCATCTTGATGGCATCGAACAAGTGCTGAGTGTTGAGATGGAGTGGCACTAAACTCATTATCTCGGCTGTGTTTTAGAACAGCCTGGAGATTGTGTGTTACATTTAAGTTGATACACAACTGGAGATATCGATGATCTGGCTTTCAGTGAAAGTACTACAGATTGGACTTGTCTATGGATACAGGAAGTATCAAAAAACGAAAAGAGCTCCTATGTAGGGTAATGCCGTTCACTTA